>DASXSA010000105.1:0-2377 GCA_036506235.1 Candidatus Limnocylindrales bacterium
ACGCGAACACCACCACGAGGACGAGGCTGGTCGCGAGGGCCGCACGCCCCGGGCTCCTATAGACGGCCCACGCAAGGCCGAAGACGACCGCGGTCGCCACGAGGACGATCCCGAGCGGGACCAGGAGGTCGGCCGGCTCGACCTCGCCCAGGTTCTCGCTGTACAGGAACAGAATCGGGTATAGCGCGAGCAGGAAGGGGTGGACGTAGAGCAGCGTTCGCCACCGGCTGCGGCGATGCGTGTCCGTTGTCATGCGCTCGTCCTAGCCTCGGGCAAGTCGGTCCAGCCTTTCCATGAGCGTCGCCGCGCGCGTCCCGCCGTCCGTGATGGAAACGCGCTTCAAGAGGTTGGCCGCCGCCGTGCGGGCGGCCACCGGAGCGGCCTCGAGTTGGCCGAGCAGCCGATCGAGTGCGTCGCCGGTGATGTACAGCGAGCTGCCGGCGAACGAGACGTGGGTGGGATCGACGGCGAACACGAACGACTCGATCGGCGGCCCCGATGCGGGATTGCCGACGGCGTGGTCGAGGAGGGTGAAACCGTGCTCGGGTGTCAATGCCGGCACCAGGGACGGAACGCTCGTGTTCGTTCCGATCGTGTACACGTAGGTCCGGATCCCGGTCGCGGTCACCGCACGCGCAAAGTCCGAGGCACGGAACACGGCGAACTGCAGCGCGGCGCGCGGCGCGATGTCGACCGCCAGCCAGTCGTCGATGCGCGGGCCCCCACGCGAGCCGAGCCCTTCCGGCGCTGATGGATCGCCCGTCGTCAGGGTCTGGTGGATCTGCACCATCGGGTAATGCGGCGCCAGCTCGAGCGCCATCTCGTACCCGAGCAGTGATCCGAAACCGACCTTGCTACCGGCGGGGACGTGGCCCTTGACCCAGTCCGTCACGGTGCTGACGTCGACGCTGCGCGCATCGCCTGAGCCCGACGTTCGGTGCGAGAGGCCGTGAACGCCGAGGATCGCGGTCCCAACGAGGAAGGTGCCCACGATGCCGGCCACCAGGAGGGACGTGGGCATGGCGCGCGCGGGCGCTGCGGGCGGTGTTGCGGGCCTTGCGGGCGCTCCCTCTGTCCGAGCCGTGACCGTACGGACGCGTCGTACCAGCGCGTCCGCGAGCCAGTACCAGCCGGCGGCCCCGACCGCGATCAGCAGGCCGATCTGGGCCAGGAGGTTGCGCGGAGGCTCGCCCAGCGCGATGACCAGCAACGTCAGCGGAGCGCTGCAGATCGTGGCCACGAAGAGCGCCTCCAGCCCGGCTCGATAGCGCCCGTCGGTCCGCATCCAGGCGAGGATCGCAAGCAGCGTGCCGACGATGCCCACCGCGACGACGGGCCAGAGCGCAGGCAACCAGGCCTGCAGCCAGAGCGTGTACTGGCGGGGCTGGAACAAACCGGCCCCCTGGAGCTCCTGCTGGCGTCCGAAGAACACGGTCAGGGCGAGCGCCCACGCGACGGCCCCGCCCCACGCAAGGATCCGGCCTCGGCTGGACTCGCGGCCTGACCGGGTTGGAGAGGCAGGCGACCCGTCAGCAGGTGTGCGCTCGCGACGTCCGATCACAGAACCCGCGACCAGCGCCCCGACCCCGACGCCGACCACGACGATCGCCAGTGGCAGCAATGTCCATGCGGGAGTGCCGAGCCGGTACACGCGATGAACGTAGCCGGCGTACATGACGAACCACCACGAGACCCCGGCCACCGCAACCAGCAGGACGACGCCTGACGTTCGCAGGAGCCGGCTCGTCGGCCGCGATTCGAGGATCCCGACGAGGAGCGGCACGGGCGCGAACGGCAGCACCGTCTCCTTGACCAGGAAGCCGATCGCCAGGACGGCTCCTGCCGCGAACGCCCAGCCGACGGACGTCCGCCGGACCGCCAGCAGCCCGAGCCCGAGGTACAGGAGCGCAAGGGTTGCCGTCGGTACGTCGAGCCGCGCGGTGCGCGCCAGGTCGTGCAAATACGGCACCGCGAGGCAGCCGGCAGCGGCGAGACCTCCGACGACCGGGCGGATCTGCCATCCGAAGGCCGCCACGAGCAGGATGAATCCGGTGCCGAGCAGCGCGTTGAGGAGATGGCCCCAGCTCAGGGCATTGATTCCGAACCAGACGTCGGGTGCCGCAACGGTCGCCGGCCAGAATGGCGGATGTGTCAGGAACAACGTCCCGAACAGCGTCCGCGGCCCGTTCCCGGCGAGGAGGTTGTAGCCGATGCCGAGGTACTTGGCCTCGTCGAAGGACTGGTAGAACGCCGGGAGCCAGACGAGCAGGCCGAGGAAGACGGCGACGCTGGCGGATATTGCGGCCCCCGCGAGACGGCGCTCGAGCGAGGTGATGGGAGTCACGTGGCGGCCATCCTACCGATCTCGAGGCCGCCT
>DASXSA010000106.1:0-8322 GCA_036506235.1 Candidatus Limnocylindrales bacterium
CGGATGGTGGACCTCCTCGCGACGACGCCCGCTCGACTGTTCGGGCTGTCAGCCAAGGGCGCGATCGAGGTCGGCCGCGACGCCGACCTGGTGCTGTTCGATCCGAACGCCTCGCGCACCCTCCGGGCATCCGACCTGCACCACACGAGCGACTACACGCCGTACGAGGGCCTCGAGGTCCGGGGCGCCGTCCGATCGGTATTCGTCCGCGGCCAGGCGGTCATCCGCGACGGCGCCTTCGTGGGCCGCCGCGGCTTCGGCCAGTTCGTGGAGCGCGTGCCCCCGTTCAGGTAACGCTGCGCTAACCGCAGTTTCGACAATGCCTGCATGGATGGTCACCGTGTCGGTCGGGCCTTCCGGGCGGTACGGGTTCGGCAGGGATGGCGCCAGGCTGATGTGGCAGCACGCGCTCGGGTTGACCCATCCGCTGTTTCACGCGCAGAGCGAGGCCTGTTCGACCGGCTGTCAATCGACCGTCTGGAACGGATCGCTCACGCGTTGGACATCCAGCTGTCGGTGGTCGCCCGATGGCGAGGCGGAGAGCTCGACCGGCTCGTCAACGCTCGCCATTCCGCCATGCACGAAGCACTCGCACGATTCCTCCTCGGCTTTCCGGAATGGATCGCGCGACCCGAGGTCTCCTTCTCGATCTATGGCGAACGCGGCGTCATCGACCTGCTTGCATGGCACGCCGCCACGCGCAGTTTGCTTGTCGTCGAGCTCAAGACCGAGCTGATCGACCTCCAGGACCTGGTGAGCGTCCTGGATCGCAAGCGGCGTTTGGCGCCGATCGCGGCCCGGGAACTCGGCTGGATCAGTGCTTCGGTTAGCACGTGGGTCGCTGTGGCATCACATCGGACGAACCGGAGGTCAATCGCGGGCCATCGCGCGTTCCTCGCTTCCGCGTTTCCGAACGACGGTAGGGAGATGCGGCGCTGGCTACAAAATCCGACTGGATCCGTGGCGGCGCTCTCCTCCTGGCGCGTGGAGGCCCTCGGGAGCCGGCAAGGAGGCCCATCGAGAGTGAGGGGCAAGAAGGCGAGCCCGAACATGGCCAATTCGGGATCTCGTGCACGTTAGGTCAGTGGAATTCGCTACTTGAGGAGGTCCCCGTCCAAAGCGGCTGCCTGCCACGTTCAAGCTGGGAACCGGATTGGCTCTCCGAGGTCGTTGAGTGGGGTGGTTCACCGCCTAACGTGCATAGCAGCCCGAAATGGCCACGTCGCAGCCTGGACGTGGTGCTGAGTCAATCCAGGAGCGGGTAGGCCAGCAGCGTCAGGAACTCCGGGAAAGCATCGGATAGCACCAGCTCGTTCATGAGGTCCGTCGCCTCGGCAAGTCGACCGGAGGAGCGGCCCCCAAGGCCCTCCAGCTCCGCGTCGCGGACGTTTTCGTACAGGCGTCGCGTGAACGTCCGGCCGTCGTCGAGTCGCACGCCGCGCGTTCGCCACAGCCACAGCTGCGAGCGGCTGATCTCGGCAGTCGCCGCGTCCTCCATCAGGTTGTTGATTGCCGCCGCGCCGTTGCCGCGCAGCCAGCTGTCGAGGTAGGCAAGGGCGACCGAGATGTTCGTGCGAACGCCCGCCTCAGTGACCGTCCCATCGGGCACCCGGAAGTCGAGCAGCTGCTCCGGGCTCACCTCGACCTCCTCGCGCAGACGCAGCTTCTGGTGTGGCTCGCTGCCCAGGACGCGGTCGAAGATGGCCGTCGCCAGCGGGACGAGGTCAGGGTGTGCGACCCACGTTCCATCGAAGCCGTCGCCTGACTCCCGGTCCTTGTCCTCGGCGACCTTGTTGAGCGCCCGCTTCGTGACGTCCTGGTCCCGCCGGGACGGGATGAACGCCGCCATGCCGCCGATGGCGTGCGCGCCGCGCCGGTGGCAGGTCCGCACCAGCAGCTCCGTGTAGGCGCGCATGAAGGGCACCGTCATCGTGACCTGCGCCCGGTCGGGCAACCGCAGCCCGTCGGAGCCCCGGAAGCGCTTGATGATGCTGAACAGGTAGTCCCAGCGCCCGGCGTTGAGCCCCGCGGCGTGGTCGCGCAGCTCGTACAGGATCTCGTCCATCTCGAACGCCGCGAGGATGGTCTCGATCAGGACGGTCGCGCGGATCGTCCCCAGCTCGATCCCGAGCGCCAGCTGGGCCTCGGTGAAGATGTCGTTCCAGAGCCGGGCTTCAAGGTGGCTCTCGATCTTCGGCAGGTAGAAGTAGGGCGCGGATCCGCGCGCGACGAGCTCCGCCGCGTTGTGGAAGAAGTACAGGCCGAAGTCGAACAGGCTGGCGGAGATCGGCTCACCATCGACCAGCACGTGTCGCTCGGCGAGGTGCCAGCCGCGCGGCCGCACCAGCAGCGTGGCCGTCTTGTCGTTGAGGGTGTATTGCCGCCCGTCGGGAGAGCTGAACATGAGCGTCCGCCGGACGGCATCCTGGAGATTGACCTGGCCCTCGATGACGTTCGTCCACGAGGGACTGAGGGCGTCCTCGATGTCGGCCATGAACACGCGCGCCCCGGAGTTCAGCGCGTTGATCATCATCTTGCGCTCGACCGGGCCGGTGATCTCGACCCGTCGATCGAGCAGGTCGGCCGGCGCGCCCGCCACCATCCACGACGCCTCCCGAACGTCGGCGGTGCTCTCGAGGAACGCCGGGCGGGCACCGCCGTCCAGCTCGGCCTGGCGGTCCATCCTGCGACCGAGCAGCGCCCGGCGATGCAGGTCGAACCGACGGTGCAGGCTGGCGACGAACTCCAGCGCCTCGGGGGTGAGGACCCGCTCGGTGCCCGGGATCGGTTCGCCGAGGACCTCGATGCCGCTCGGAGGCGGCAGCGGGTAGGCCGCCGTCTCTGTCACGTCCATCGCGTCACCAGCCGCCGGCGTCACGAATGAGCCGGTGCAGGACCCGGGCGGTCACCGCGCGTCGGTAGGCGGCGGTCGAGCGCACGTCGTCGATCGGGTGGATCTCGGCGGCGATGCTGGCGGCGGCCCGATCGGCGGTCGCCTGCGTCGGCAGCCGGCCTTCGAGCATGGCTTCGGTCTCCTTCGCGCGGATGGGCCGGTCGGCGACCGATCCCAACGCCAGCCGGACGTCCTGCCACCCAGCGGACGAGCCGTCCCGCCAGGACAGCGCCATGACAACCTTGCTGATCGCCTGCGCACGGCGTGTCCCGACCTTCCGGAAGCGGACCCGGCGTTCGGGATCGGTCGGAAGGAGGACGCGCAGGACCAGCTCGTCGGGCGCGAGGGCCGTCTCCCTGTAGCCCGTCCAGAACGCGCGCGCGGGGATGGAACGTTCGCCGCGCAGCGACCCGACGACGATCTCGGCATCCATCGCCAGCAACACGGGAAGCGTGTCGCCGGCCGGCGACGCGTTGGCGATGTTGCCGCCCAGGGTCCCGCGGTTCTGGATCTGTGCTGCGCCGATCGTGGCGGCGGCCTCCACGAGCGCCGGCGCGTGCTCACGGCAGCGCCCGGACCGGCGGATCTCCGTGTACGTCGTCAGGGCGCCCAGGCTCAACGTGTTGCCGGTCAGGGCGATGCCGCGCAGCTCCTGGAGATGCCACAGGTCGAGCATCCGCTCCGGCGGCGGCCCGAGCTCGCCCGTGATCTGGACCATGACGTCCGTGCCGCCGGCGATCGGCCGGCTGCCTTCCGAAGCCAGGATGGCTAGCGCGTCCCGCAGATGCATGGGCGACTCGACGGGTGGCTCGTACGGCATGGTTCCCCTCAGCCCACCCCGTCGAAGGAAGGGCGGGCGGCCGCCAGCGCGATCGCCTCGATGATCTTCGTGTAACCGGTGCAGCGGCACAGGTTGCCGGCGATCGCCTCGCGGATCGCCTCGTCGGTCGGGTCGGCGCCCGAGGCCAGGAATGCTTGACCGGCCATGAGCATGCCCGGCGTGCAGATGCCGCACTGCGCGCCGCCGGTCTCCAGGAAGGCCGCCTGCAGTGGATCGAGCTGCGGACTGGCGGCTGTTTCGGAAGGCAACCCGGAGCCGCTGGCAGGGGCGAGGCCTTCGACGGTCCGGATCACGTGGCCGTCCGCCTGGCAGATCGGCACGAGGCAGCTGTCGACGACGTCCCCATCGAGCAGTACCGAGCACGCGCCGCACTCCCCTTCTCCGCAGCCCTCCTTCGTGCCGGTGAGTCCGAGGTCTTCGCGCAGCACGTCGAGCAGGCGACGCATGCCCGGCACGTCGATCTCGACCGGGTCGCCATTGACGAGAAGCCGATAGCTCATGCGCTCGCGGCCCGCGGCTCGTCGGAGCCTGCGGCGGCCAGCGCCGCGAGAATTCGCTCCGGGGTCGCGGGCAGCTCATGGATCCACACGCCGGTGGCGTCGTGGATCGCCGCGACGACCGCCGGCGCGCCGACGTCCATTGGCAGCTCACCGACGCCCTTGGCCCCGTGTGGCGCCCCGCTGAACGGCGCTTCGACGAGGATCGACGTGATCCGCGGCGCGTCCAGGGCGGTCGGAATCAGGTACGTCGCCAGCCGGTCGTTCAGGTAGCGGCCGTCCTGGACCTTGATCTCCTCGATCGTCGCGTAGCCGACCGCCTGCAGCGTTCCGCCCTCGACCTGGCCTTCCGCGAGGACCGGGTGGATCACGCGCCCGACGTCGTCGGCCGCGACGACGTTCCGCACGGCAACCTCACCCGTATCGAGGTCGACGTCGACCTCGGCGACGCAGGCCGCCCAACCGAAGGCCGGGTAGGCATCGCCCCGATACGTGGCATCGTCGAACTCGATCCCGGGATAGGGCTCGAATCGCTGGTCCACGCGCGTCGCGCCGCGGAGCCGGGCGTCCTCGCGGTAGCTCTCGGCGAAGGGCTGGCCGGTCCGAGCCTCGACCTGCTCCCGGAGGCGTCGGCAGGCCTTGATGACCAGCCCACCGACGACCATCGCGGTCCGCGAGGCGACCGTCGGCCCGGAGTCGGGAACCAGGGCCGTGTCCTGCGGGGCCATCTCGACCTCCTCGATCGCAACGCCGAGCTCGGTTGCGGCCAGCTGCGGAAAGATCGTTTTGGTGCCCTGGCCCATCTCGGTCGACGCGGTGAGGACGGTGATCCGGCCGTCGGCCGTCAGCTCGACCGACGCCACGCTCGCAAGGTGCACCTCGCCCGAGCCTGTGAAGCCCGCGCCGTGCCACGCAAGCGCCAGGCCGATCCCCGAGGCGGTCGCCGGGCCGCGGCCACCCATGGCGGAGCGCAGGTTCTGCGCGGCTGCCGTCCGTTCGCGGAGCCGCTCGAACTCCGAGGCCTCGGCGGCACGCGCCAGGACCTCCTCGCCCGCGACGCTTTCGCGCAGCACCTGGCCGGTCGGCGTCACGTCGCCCAGCTGGTAGACCCATCGCCGTCGGAGCTCGAGCGGAGAGGCGCCCAGCGCCTCGGCGATGCGGTCCACCTGCATCTCGGCCGCGAACTCGGTCTGCGGCGCGCCAAAACCGCGGAACGCTCCGTTCGGCGGCGTGTTCGTCGCGACGGCACGCGACTGGATTCTCACGTTTTCGCACCGATACGGGCCGCCTGCGTGTAGGGTGCCGCGCGACAGCACCACCGGCGACAGCGTGCAATACGCGCCACCGTCCATCACGATCTCGATGTCCTGACCGAGCAGTCGACCGTCCCGGCTCACGCCGCTCCGGTACTTCACGATCGCCGGATGGCGCTTCGTCGTGGCGGCGATGTCCTCGTGGCGGTCGTAGATCATCCGCACCGGGCGGCGGCACTTGAGGGCCAGCAGCGCCGCGTGCAGGGCGATCATCGACGGATACTCCTCCTTCCCGCCGAAGCCGCCGCCGGTCTCAGCCTGGACGACCTGAGCCTGCCGGTCGTCGAAGCGGAGCGCCCGCCTCATGGCTTTGTGGATGTAGTAGGGGCACTGCAACGAGCCGTGTACCGCGACGCCGCCGTCCTCGCGGGGGACGGCGATCATCGCCTGGTTCTCGATGTAGAGCTGCTCCTGGTGGCCGACCCGATACGTCCCCTCGATGACCAGGTCGGCGCCAGCCAGCGCGGCATCCACGTCCCCGGTGCGGATGTCGAAGTGGGCGAAGACCTGCTCCGACCGGAGCGGATCGAAGACCGGCGGCAGCTCGGTCGTCCGGAGAGTGACCCGGCGGCGAGCGGCGCGCAGCGTCTCACGGTCCGCAGCTGCCAGCAGGGCCACCGGCTCTGCGTGATGGCGGATCTCGCCGCCCTGCGGGACGAGGACCGGCTGGTCGTCGCTGATGAGCGAGACGATGTTCTCGCCCGGGATGTCGGCGGCGGTCACGATCACCACCTTCGACCAGTCGAAGCCGGGATCGAGCTCGAGCCCGTCCAGGCGCGCATGGGCCTGCGTCGAGCGGATCGTCGCGCCGTACCAGGCGCCAGGGAACACGAGGTCGTCGGCGTACTTTGCCAGTCCCGTGAGCTTGGCCGGACCCTCGCGCCGGAGCGGCGCCCCGCGTGCGCGTCCAACACCCACTTCGCCCGGCGCAACGACCAGGGCGTCGGGAGCTGATCTCCCGGGGGCGCCGGGGAACGGCACACGTCGCGTCGGCGTGCGGATCGTCATCGGGGAACGGGCTCGACCTCCTCGGCCTGACGATGGCCGTCGCTCGGGGCGATGTCAAGCCAGGGGGGCCTGGTAGCGCCGCGCGCACCAAACCGCACCTCAGTACGCCGCACCGTACCGCGCGTTGTTCGGCCGCAACGCCTATCGGTCGGGGTGACCATCGACATATCGTCAGGGGCGATATCTGCTCCGTATAGTCGCCAAATCGGTCCTTATCGAGCACTCGTCGTAACGTCATTTGCAGGGGTGCGCTGGAACATGTCTTCCAGCTGCTGGAGTTGAACCACGTGCCGACGCAGGAAGCCATCCTCACGCTGCTCCTCGTCGCGGTCGGAGCGAACGTCCTGCTGATGGCCGCCGTCCTCATCATTCCGCGCGCGCGGCGGCGCCGGGTTCGGGGCGTGTTCGGGCCCGGCAGCTCGTGGACGTCAGGCACGCTCGCCGTGCAGGGTGCTGCCGCGGGCGGCGCCTTGGGCCATGAGGCCGCTTCGCTGGAGGCTGATCCCGAAACGGGAGATCGGGCCGACATCCTCCGCGCCGACGGCCGGCCGACAATGTCCGGCGCGGTCGAGGACGACGAGGAGAGCGATATTCCACCTGAAGGATCGGCGAAAGGGACCGATGATCCTGCCGGCTTCCCCGATCTCAATGGCTTCGATCACGTGATCCAGTCCGAGCCCTCCGCGCTGGTCGACCCGCAGACAGGCCTCGACTCGCCGCTGTTCTGGTCGCGCTCGATTCACGACGAGGAGGCCCGGACCGCCCGCTACGGCCGACCTGCGACTGTCGTGCTCGCCGAGCTCGACGGCCTCGACAGGCTCATCGAGCGCTTCGGCCAGCCGGCAGCGGACCGGCTGATCCGCGCCGTCGCGGCAACGCTGCGCCACGACGCTCGCCTCACCGACCGGGTCGCGCGCCTGGGGCCGGGCCAGTTCGGCGCCTTGCTGCCCGAGACCGACGAGGTCCAGGCGATCAACTACGTGGAACGCGTCCGAACCGCCACCGACCTCTGGCTTGAGGCCGGGGCCGTGGCCGTGCGGCTTGCGATCGGCTGGGCGAACGTCGGCGCCGACCAGAGCCTCGACGTCGCGCTGCGCCTGGCCGAGCAGCGGCTCAACGCGGATCGCCGCGTCATGCGTCAGCCTCCGACGCCCAGACCAGCGCGCCCTGTTACCGCGGAGCGTCCGGCCGGCTGATTTCGGTCCGCTGGCTGATTGCGGTCGGCCGGCTGATTTCGGTCCGCGGCTAATCGCGGCCCGTTGGCTGATTTTGGCCGCCGGCTAATTGCGGCCCGTTGGCTGATCTCGGCCCGCTGGTGATCTCGCGGCGCGGGTCGGCGGCGCAACCGCGCGATCAGTCGCGCGATCAGGCGCGCCCGTGCCGAAGCGAGCGTCCTGGCGTCGCGCCTGTGTGGCGGCCCTGCTCGACCACGATGGAGCCGTTGACGATCACCCACTCGATGCCCGTCGGGAACCGCCGCGGCTCCTCGTAGGTCGCGTTGGCCCGTACCCGTGCGGGGTCGAACACGACGACGTCGGCCGCAAGCCCGTCGGCCAGCCGTCCGCGCTCCCGCAGCCCCAGGCGGTCGGCCGGGGCTGACGTCATCCGGCGGATCGCCTCCTCGAGGCTGAGAAGCGCCTCTTCGCGGACGAACTGCCCGAGGATGCGCGGATAGCTGCCGTATGTCCGCGGGCTGGGCTTGGCGCCGAGGAACGTTGAGTCCGTGCCGACCATGCCGATCGGGTGCCTGAGAAATCGCCGGATCCCCTC
>DASXSA010000107.1:0-3446 GCA_036506235.1 Candidatus Limnocylindrales bacterium
CCGGCAAGGCCCTCCGTCACGAGCGATACTCGGTCGACGCGTCTCGCGGTCCGACCGTTGGATCGCATCCTAGCCGTGCAAACTCCGGCGCCGCAACCTTCCGGTCGGCCAAACGAACCGCCGGAAGCATAGTCGCTGCCCATGCGCTTCGCGCACTGGATTGAGCGGGGTGATGAGCTGGCTTGGGGGATACTCCAGCCGGGGGTTCCAAGAAGGCCAATGAGCACACTGCAGCACAGGCGGTGACCACGCCAGAAGGCTCCATCAGCGGTCGTCTCGACCTGGTCAGCCGGTTCGCACGGCTCGCGCGCGCGCTCGAAGCCGCGGGCCTCTACAACGCCACGAAAGCGCTGCGCGCCGGCGCGGATCGCGAGCTGACAAGGGTTGCCGCGTCCGCTGCGCAGCTCGGGCGTGACGAGATCCTGAGCGAGCTGGACGCATTGCGCCAGGACCTCGAAGCGTCCGGCTATCCGGACTGGTTCGTCGGCCAGGTTCGGTCCGCCGAGGACGCTCTTCGGGCGGACACGAACCTGCGATACCGGGATGCGCCGGCGGTCTGGACATGCCGCATTTGCGGCGAGCTGGCACTCGAGCGGCCACCGGATGCGTGCCCGACCTGCGAGGCGCCGGCCGTCGCGTTCAGAGGGCACGCCGCGGTCTGGTACCTCGAGTCGGATGGGCCGGTCGCCACGCTGGCGCTGCTCGCGGACGGCCCACGCCAGGTCGATCGGGCCCTGGATGGCAGAACGCCGGAGGAGCTCGAGCGAGCTCCGCGGCCCGGCGAGTGGTCGGCGCGCGAGACCCTCCGCCACATCACGAGCGCCGAAGTCCTGCTCTCCACCCGGGTGCGCCGGATGCTCGAGGAGAACGACCCGGAGCTGGTGGCCTGGCAGCCGGGCGACGCACCGCCGCCTTCCGACGAGGCGACTGATTACCGCGCCGACGCGGGTGCCGACGAGCTCCTGGCTCACTTCCGCCGCTTGCGGCTCTCCACGGTCGATCTGCTGACCGACATAGCGCCGGATGACTGGCGACGCCCGGGCCGGCATCCGGAGTGGGGGCCGGTCACGGTCCTCTCCCAGGCGAGCTACTTCGGCCGCCACCAGGCCGCCCACCAGGCGCAGCTCGCGGCGGCGGTCGAGGGACGGGTCCCGGGCGAGCCCAGGGAGCCCGGATCATGAGCTCGCCTGTCCGCTTCGTTGCCCTCGGCGACTCCTACACGATCGGCACGTCGGTCGCCGAGGGCGACCGGTGGCCGAACCAGCTGGTCCGAATGCTGGGGCCAGATCTGCTGGAGCTGACCGCCAACCTCGGAGTCAACGGCTACACGTCGGAGGACGTACTGGAGTTCGAGCTGCCCGCCCTCGAGCGGCTGCAGCCGGAGTTCGTTACGCTGCTGGTAGGCGTCAACGACGTCGTCCAGGCTGTGCCAGCCGAGCGCTACCACCGAAACCTGCGCGAGATCTTCGACTCGCTGGCCGCCCATGTCGACCCTGCCCGAACGGTGGTCGTGACCACGCCCGACTACACGGCCACGCCTCACGGCGGTGACTACGGCGACCGCGCCAAGCAACGCGCCGGGATCCTGCGCAACAACGCGATCCTCGGCGAGATGGCACGCGAGCGCCGGATCGCGGTCGTCGACATCTTCGACATCTCCGAGCGGGCCGAGCACGACGGCGCCCTTGTCGCGGCGGACGGTCTGCATCCCTCGGGGCGGCAGTACGCGCTGTGGGTCGAGCGAATCGCCCCGACGGTCGCCTCGCTCCTGGGTCAGCGCGTATGAGCCGCCGGCTGACGTGAAGCGGCGCTGGGACACCGACGAGATCGGGCACGGGATCGCGAGCGGTCAGGCGTTCATCTCGGACGTCCAAAACCTTGAGGCGGCACTCGAGCAGCCGGACTGGATCGCTGAGCAACCCGAGGCCCACCTGCTGCCGCACATCCGCCGCGTCGTCGAGTCGCCGGAGAGTCCGTATGACCTGGCTCTCTGGGAGCTCGTCGACGAGGTCCTGGTTGTCGATCTCGTTCCGAACCGGCCCGGCATCCGCGCGGACGACATGGAGATGGTCCTCGCGATCGTGGGCGCGTTTGCCGAGCCGGCGACGCACATCCGCCGGCGGCGAATCGGCGACTCGTTCGAATACGACATCGCGACAGGTGTGCTCGAGGGCGACAGCGTGTTCGCGCCGCACGGCCACCTCGTGAGGTTGAGGGTCCGTCCGAAGGCCGGCTGAAGGTCGCTGCCCGGCGCCCTTGCCTTGACTGCTTCGGGCACTGGAACGCGCCGGGGCTCCCCTGGCGCCGCCCTATCGGCCTGGCTGGTGAAACTGAGGTTCCCGCGTGCATAAGGTCTTGCCTCGCCGCCCGGCGACGCCTCCTTGCCACGTTCGCCACCACCTCCACCGGTAGAGTCAGGATCAGGGGCCATTCCAGGCCCTATTCCGCCCACTGACGGATGCCCTTACGCGTCGCCTTGTGCCGGTAGCAACAGTCAGGGCGATCGGGCCGACGACAGGGCTTGCGACGCCGCGTTTGCGACCTTGGGCAGGGCATTCGCGAGGGCCTCCGGCGACCCTCCTGCCCGGTACCATTAGCGCCCCGTGGCCCTGGCTCCCAACGACTTCACGCACCTCCATGTGCACTCCGAGTTCAGCCTGCTCGACGGCCTCGGGCGCATCAACGAGCTGGTCGATCAGGCGGCCGCGCACGGGTTCGATTCGCTCGCGCTGACCGACCACGGTGCCCTGTACGGCGCAGTTCCCTTTTACCAGGCTGCCCTCGCGAAGGGCATCAAGCCAATCCTCGGGGTGGAGACCTACATCGCCCGCCGCTCGATGCGCGACCGCGAGGGCAAAGCCGACGCCCAGCCCTACCACCTCGTGCTGCTCGCGAAGGATTGGACCGGTTACCTCAACCTGTGCCGCCTCGTCACCGATGCCCATGTCGACGGCTACTACTACAAGCCGCGCATCGATCGCGAGTACCTGGCCGGCCATGCGGAGGGTTTGATCGGGCTCAGCGCCTGCCTGAACGGGGAGGTCGCGCGTGCCCTCGAAGTCGACGACTGGCAGGGCGCGAAGTCGCTCGCCGGGGAGTACTCGGAGATCCTCGGGAAGGGCAACTTCTTCCTCGAGCTCCAGGATCACGGACTGCCCGAACAGCGGCGCCTCAACGAGCAGCTGCTGAGGCTGGCGCCCGAGGCGGGCCTGCCGGTCGTCGTCACGAACGACCTCCACTACGTCCACCGCGGGCAGGCTCCGGCGCAGGACGTCCTGCTCTGCGTGGGGACGGCGTCCAACATCGACACGCCCGGCCGCCTCAAATTCGAGACCGACGACTTCTACCTGAAGTCGGCTGCCGAGATGGCGCAGCGCTTCCCCGACAACCCGGAAGCGATCCTCAACAGCCGGCGAATCGCCGAGATGACCGACGTGAAGCTGCCA
>DASXSA010000108.1:0-7343 GCA_036506235.1 Candidatus Limnocylindrales bacterium
GTAAAGGTGAGGGTCGCCACGCCCTTGAGCGAATATGCGAAGCCTGCGTAAGGGTGGGCATGCGGTCCAAGGGCGGCGCCGGAGGGCTGGGTGAGCTCGAGGACGCTGAAGTAGTCGGTGCCTGGCGGCAGCGCCTGCGCCGGCTGGGTGACGAGAGTTCGAGTGGCCGTGGTCGAGGCGGTGGCCGGTGCCGCGTTGACTTGGTACCCGACCAAGGTGAACGCGCCGACCGCGACGACTGCCGCGATGCTGCCGAGCGCGAGCTTCCGGGGCGTTAGTTCGCCCTCGCGGGACGACGACGCTGCGCCAAGGACGGCGCCGAACATGAGCCACCCGATCAGCGTCGCGATCGGAGCGCCGATGCCAAGGTGGAGCATCATGAACGACCCGTGCATCGGGTCGGGCGGGCTCAACGCGGCGGGCGTTGTCGTGGCGGGGCCCGCTGGAAACGCGAGCCCGAGGAGCGGCATGACGACTGCGCCTGCGACCAACCACCAGATGGCTCCGTACGCGGCGCCCGACACGATGGTCGGACGAAGTATTCCTCGAGCCGCGAGGGCCAGGTACAGGACGGCCACGGAGACCAGCCCTATCAGCAACAGGGCCCAGCCAAGCCAGGATCCCGGATCGTCCTTCGGCACGAGGATGCGGCTGAACATCGGCCCCGTCGCGATCGTCGGGAAACCGAGCGCGGGACACACGGTCAGCCAGCCGAGCCAGGCTGAAATAGCGGCGACCACCCCTAGAATCCATCGCACGGGCCCAATCCTCTCGCGGATTGTCAATATGGATAACGGGGCAAGGAAAGGCGGCGACCTCGGACCCGAGGCCGCCGCCCGAAAGCGTTCAGGCCGCCGCGCGGCCGAAGGCCCGTGACCCGAGCCACACGGCGAACACCGCCAGGACCGCCGTCACCGCGACGCCGATCGCGATCTCCGGATTGCCCCAGTCGGAGTTGAACAGCGCGCGAGCCGCGTCCGCCGCGTGGGTCAGCGGATTGAGACTGGAGAGAAATCGCAGCCAGTCCGGCGCGAGCGCCAGCGGCAGGAGGATCCCCGACAGAAGGAACATCGGCAATGCAACGGCCTGAACGAGCGGAGCGAGCGCGTCCTCGCTCTTCAGGACGAGGCCGGCCGTGTACGACAGCGGCGCCATCGCCAGGCCGATCAGGGCGAGCAGCCCGATCGTACCGAGGGCTCCGGCCAGCTCGATGTGGAGCCCGAAAGGGATTGCGAGGACCATCATGAGGATGCCCTGGCCGACCAGGATCACGGTGTCACGCAGCGACCGTCCGAGCAGCATCGCGCTCCGGCTCATCGGCGTCACGCGCATCCGCTCGATCACGCCGGCGCGAAGCTCGGCAATGAGCCCGAAGCCGACGAACGCACTGCCGAACAGCGCGATCTGGATGAGCAATCCGGGCAGGAACCAGTTGAAGGCATTCGTGCCGGTGTGCGCGGCCCGTACCGAGGCGTCGACGAGCGGGCCGAAGAGCACGAGGTAGAGAACCGGCTGCATCACGCCGAAGACGAGCCAGGCCGGCTGGCGGATGGTCAGGACGATTGACCGGCGGAAGATGAGCCAGGTATCGCGGAGAACTTGCATCGAAGGGCTCCTTTCAGAAATGGTGACTGGGGCTGGGTCGCGGGTCAGGCCGCGGCGGCTTCGTCGCGCAGCGAGCGGCCGGTCTGGCGGAGGAAGACGTCGTCGAGGCTGGGCTTGTTGAGCGCGATCGACGTCGGCGCGAAGCCGGCCGAGTCGAGCAGCCGGAGCAGGTGCGGGATCGCCTGGTCGCCCCGGTCGACGTACAGCCGGACGAGCCCGGCGTCATCGGCGTACGAGGCCTCGCGGACGTAGGGCTGTGCCTCCACGAGGGTCAGCACCCGTGGGCCGGAGCCGTTCACGCCGATCGTGACGACATCGCCGGCCACCGCATCCTTGAGCTCGTCGGAGGTGCCTTCGGCGACGATGCGGCCGTTGTCGATGATCGCGAGGCGATCGCACAGCGCATCCGCCTCTTCGAGGTAATGCGTGGTCAGGAAGACGGTCGTGCCCTGGTCGCGAAGGGCCTCGATCTCCTGCCACATGCGGGCACGCGCCTGCGGGTCGAGCCCGGTCGTCGGCTCGTCCAGGAACAGAACGGTCGGCCGGTGGACGATCCCGAGGCCGACGTCGAGCCGGCGGCGCATGCCGCCGGAGTACGAGCCGGTCACGCGGTCCGCGGCGACCTCGAGGTCGAGCATCGCAAGCACTTCGGCGGCGCGAGCGCGCGCCTCCGATGCGGACATCCCGTACAGCCGGCCCTGGAGGACGACCTCCCCTCGTCCCGTCTCCGCCGGGTCGGTCGATCCGCCCTGCGGGACGTAGCCGATCCGCCGGCGGACCTCCTGCGGATTGCGCCGAAGGTCAACTCCCGCCACGGTCGCCTCGCCAGCCGTCGGCGGGATGAGGGTCGCGAGCATTCGCAGCGTGGTGGTCTTGCCCGCCCCGTTGGGCCCCAGGAAACCGAAGATCTCGCCCGCGCCGACCCGCAGGTCGATGCCCTTGACCGCGGCGACCCGTGCGCCGCGCGACTTGAACGTGCGCGTGAGGTCGGTCGTCTCGATCATCCACGTTGAGGTTGGAGCCGGGGAGAGCGGTGTCGCGGACGTTGCTGTGGGCTTTGGCATCTTGACGCTCCTTCGCCGTCTGCCCGATGCTTCGCGGCAGCGCTCCTTGCGCTGTTCAACTGCATCGGGTAATATCTGCGCGGTGCAGATATTGCCCACAGCAGGAGCAACCTGTCAAGCATGAACCGCGACGACATCGACTCGGTCCTCCGCTCCCTCCGGCGGGTAAACGTCCAGGGCTCGTTCTTCGGGCAGACGGTCGCCATCCGCTTCGGGCTCTCGGAGTCCGACATCGAGACTCTCGAAACCCTGATCGACACGGGCGCCTCGACCGCGGGGCGGCTGTCCGAGCTGACCGGGCTGACCAGCGGCGCGGTCACGCGCGTGATCGACCGGCTCGAGCAGGCCGGCTACGTCCGGCGTGTTCCTGACCCGGCCGACCGGCGCCGGGTGATCGTCGAGGTCGTCCCGGAAAAGGTGGCCGTGGTCGAGTCGACGCTTGGCCGGATCGGCCAGGCCAGCGCGGAGGAAATCGGCCGCTACACGGACGCCCAGCTGGCCTTGATCAATGACTTCCTGACGCGCATGGAGCAAATCACCCGCGAGGAAGCCACGACCCTTCGCGAGCACCCCGATGACCGTCCAGATGGCGAGCGGACATCCGAGCACGCGGCTCCCCTCGGCGGCCTCACGAGCGCACGGCTGGTGGTTCGGTCCGGCCTGTCCGAGCTTCGACTACTGGCAGGCGAAAACGCTGCGGAGCTCTACCGGGCGGAGTTCGAAGGCTCGACGCCGCAGGTTCGCCTGCGCGACGGGCGGGTCCTCATCCAGTACCGCGGCATCCCGTTCGACTGGCGCAAACGCAAGGCGACGATCGGCCTCAATCCGGCGATCCCGTGGGCGATCGAGATGATCGGAGGAGCGCAGCGACTGGAGGCCGACCTCACGGAGATCGACACGACCCGTTTCGAACTCACCGGCGGATCGGAGCGAATCGGGCTCGACCTCGGGACCCCCAGGGGCGAGAGCACGATCCGGGTCGTGGGCGGCGCGAGCACGATCCGCGTCGAGCGGCCAGCCGTCGTCCCGGTCAGCCTGTCCGTCGTCGGGGGTTCTGGCCAGGTCGGCTTCGACGGAACGCGCGTCTCACTGACGGGGGGCAAGAGCGGCGTCGAGTCGCCGGGCTACGCCGACGCGAAGGGCCGCTTCAGGATCGAGGTTGTGGGCGGCTCGAAGTCAGTGGAGATCCTCGGCCGCCCGTAGGTTCGCCGCTTCAGGATCGGGCGGGCGCGGTCGTCTGGTACTCCTGCGGATGGTCCTGGCGATCCTTGGCCTTGGTTCGATCCATGATCTCGAACGTCTCGGCCACGGACCGGTCGTTCTCGTCCGCCGCGCGCTTCACGTCCTCGTAGGTAATGTTCGCCTCACCCATCTCGAGATGGGCGTCCATGCATCCGCACGTCAGGCACATGGCCAACTCTCCATAGGGATTCCGCCAGAGGGGACCCTACCTGCGCAGTTCGTCGCCCCGCGGCAACGACAACCCCTCCCGGAATTTCAATGAGGCGACACCGCGAGCGGACGCGGGCCCGGGTGCAACGGACCTGTCACCTCGAATTCACTTTTCTGCGGCCCCTTCAACTCATCCCAAACGGAGCGGGCCGTAGCGTCACGAAACCTGCGAGCCCGCGTTGCTCGTACCTGACCACATCCGCTGGAAGGAGTGTGATTCATGGCAGCAGCCACGATGGATGCGCTGAAATCCAAGGCGTCCGAGACGACAGCCGCCGAGCCGGTGAGGTTGGCCCTGCGGAAACTCTGGTCGGACCACGTCTTCTGGACACGCGAATACATCATCGCCGCGACGACGGGCCCTCACGGCCTGACCGACGCCGCGGAGCATCTCCCGGTCGGAAGTGCCGGAGCCGGAGTCGCCTCGACGACGCAGGCGGCGCTCGGCGCAGTCCCCGCAAGCGACGCAGACGCCGCAGCGGCGCGCTTGCTCAGGAATCAGGACGACATCGGGAACGCCATCGTCCCCTACTAGGGCGCGGACGCCGGGCGGAAGCTCGCGGATCTCCTGAAGCAGCACATCATGATCGCAGTCGAACTGGTCGCCGATGCCAAGGGCGGCGACGACGCGAAGTTCGCCAAGGACGACGCCCGCTGGAGCCAGAACGTCGAGGAGATCGCCCGCTTCCTGGCAGGCGCGAATCCGAACTGGCCGGAGAAGGACGTCCTCGACCTCCTGATGCTTCACCTCAACCTCACGAAGCAGGAGGTGGTCGCCCGCCTGAAGAAGAATTGGAACGAGGCGGTCAAGCTCTTCGACGACATCTTCACCGAGATCCTGGTGCTGGCAGACGCGCTCTACGACGGTCTGGTCGCACAGTTCCCCGACCGGTTCCCGCGCACCACGCGAGCGTGACTCAGCTCGAGGTGTCGATCGCCGAGGCGGGCACGGAACTCCCGATCGGCGAGCCGGCACCACCGTTCGACGGCCTTCTAGGCACGGACGGCAAGCGGTACGGTCTTTCGAGTTTCGACGACCGCCGATTGCTGGCGGTGGTGTTCTCGTCGAACCGATGCCCGACCGTGAAGGCGTACGAAGGACGCCTTCGCTCGTTCCACACGGATTACGCAACCCGCGGCGTCCAGCTGTTGGCGGTTAACTCCAACAGCCCGTATCTCTACCCCGACGAGAGCTACGAGCGGATGGTCCAGTTCGCGCGAGACAGTGGGTACCAGTTCCCCTACGTCGTCGACGAGGACCAGCGCGTGGCACGCGCCTTCGGCGCGTCGCGAACATTCCACGTGTTCCTGCTGGATGAGGACCGGCGCCTCCGTTATCGGGGCAGGTTCGATGACTCGCGGCTCGAGGAGCGAGTCACCTCTCACGACCTGCAGACGCGGTCGACGACCTGCTGGCGGGGCGTACGGTGAGCGTTCCGATCACCCGACCCTTCGGATGCAGCCTCGACTACGTCTGAGGACTACCTGAGATCGCGCCGCGCGAACCCCCACGCGCCGATGCCCAGCCCGGCGACGGCGATTACGATCGAGGCGACGATCCCGGCAGCGTCCCAACGCCCGACCATCGGCAGACCGTAGTGGCTGGTCAGCGCGAGCTGCCTCACGACGTCGGGCAACCTGAGCGCCGGCCCCACGATGTCGATGAACCAGGTGACGATCGTCACGATGGCGACCGCCGGCGCCGCCCAACCGGTTCCGACGAGACCGCCGACTGCGAGACCAACGCCAGCCATCGCCAGCCCGAAGAGTCCCAGCGAGAGCGTGCCGATCGCAGGAGTCGCCACGTCGCCCCCGACCGACGCCGCCCCGACCGCAATGCCAAGCGCCGCCAACAGCACGAAAACGCCGATGCCCACGAAGACTCCGAGTCCTCCCGCCGACACCCAGCGGGTCCGGGCGAGCGGGCTGGCGAGCAGCAGCTCCAGGCGGCCTGACGTCTCGTCCGACGCCCAGCCCGCAACCAGGGTGGCTGCCGCGAGTCCCGCCAGCACGAGCCCGAACTCGACGAACAGGATCTGCAGGAAGCCGCCCACCGTGCCCATGTCGACGCCCGGGAAGATCGAGCCGAGGAGCCGTTCGAACGCGGGCGAACTGCCGAGCTGCTCGACGAACGCGCCGGCCGACGCCGCCAGCAGGAGCCCAAACACGCCCAGACCGACACCCCAAGCCAGCGCGGCCGGGAGGTTGTTCCCGACCGTTCGGCCGGCCGGGCCGCGGAGGCCCACGAGTGACTCGGGCAGGCTCGGCGTTGGGATCGGGGAAGTGACGCCGATGTCGCGCCGGGCGAAGGCCTCAACGCCAACCGCGAGCAGGACGACGGCCACGATCGCGACCAGCGCCAGCGACGGCCAGTCGAAGACGCCGGCCAGCGGAAGGTGGTTGGTCGTCCAGCCGAACCAGGTCAGGTTGGCGAAGGGCGCCAGCGCCGGGATCGCCGTCTGATAGCCGTTGAGGATGAAGCCCGCGAACGTGACCGCCCCCGCGATGCCCGCCGCTGATCCGCGGCCGAGGAATGGCGCCAGCGCGAAGGCGACCGAGCCCGCAGCGAGGGCCAGCAAGGCCAGCCAGATCGTGTAGCCCGCCGCCGCCGCGACCGGGATTTCATCGCCGGGCAGCTTCCCGAGTGAGCCGGCCACGACGAGCGAGAGGAAGATCAGCGCACATGCGACGACCAGGACAACGACGTGCGCGAACAGCTTTTGAAGTGCGAGACGCCGACGGCTGATCGGCGCGGCGGCGACGAACTCCAGGCTCCCGCGGCGGGCCTCGGCAGCCAGGGTCCCGGAGAGCGCCAGGATGGACCACAGGCTCGCGACGAGCGGGAAGAACGTTCCGTACTTGTACTGCAGGTAGCCGCCCAGCGTCTCGACGTTGACGGGTTTGCCCGCCAGTCCCTGCAGGACGGGCGGCACGGCCCGAACGACGCTCCCGAGCTCCTGGCGCGACTGCGGCGTCGCGAACTCGGAGACGATTCCCTGGCTGACGACGATCAGGATCAGCCCAAGCAGTGCGCCCACGAGCAGGGTCGCGCGGCGCGAATCCCGGATCGCCTTCCCGAAGACGCTTCCGAACCCGTAGATCCTGCGGACAACCGGTACGGGTGTTGAGTCGATCGGGGCCGGATGCCGCTGAGCTTCGGCGGTCATGTCACGCCGCCTCGCCGGCAGCGTGACCGTACTCGGCCAGGAAGGTCTCCTCGAG
>DASXSA010000109.1:0-1854 GCA_036506235.1 Candidatus Limnocylindrales bacterium
GAGCGCGGCCCGGATCACGATGGCGATGAGCGCGGTGGCCCCGACCATCCCCAGCGCGATCCACGACGCGAGGCCGGCGGAGGTGAGCAGCGGGTTGAAGTTCGACGTCGCTCTGGTTGGACCGAATCCCCCGGCCACGACGGCCGCCGCCTCCAGGAGCACCGCGACGATCAGGAACGACGTGGAACGGTTGATGGGTCCCCTCGACAACCCGCGGTCGGTGAGGTACCAGTGCCCGAGCAGGAGCCCGTCCACCACGGCGCCCAGGAACGCCGCCCCGGCCAACAGCTGGAGAAAGGAGACGACCGGGGACTCGTCGGCCGTCCCTGCCATGGCCACCAGCATGGCCATCGATAGGGGCACCGAGGCCCCCCCCACCCCTCGCGCCGCGCCAGGTCGACGGACGAACAGCAGCGTCACCCAGACAAGGGTCACGGCCGCCAACGCGCCCGCCAGGCGCTCCGACCACTGTCCTGCCTGGCTTCCCTCCACCAAGCCGGCGCCCGCCGACCCCCACGCCCCGACTGCGACGACGAGGATGACGCAACCGGTGAGCTTGAAGAACCCCGGCTTCACCTCGTGCCACAGCGGGGTCAGGAACAGGAGCGCCACCCCGCCGGCCGCGAGCTCCCCCAGGACCAGCGCCGTGACGCCCGCGGGTCCCCTCAAGCGTGTCCGCTCATGCCGCGCACCAGCCTACCCGCGGCGCTGGCTTGATCGGTCGATGCTCCCGCGCGAACCCGCTGCCCACCCATCGACGCCGGTCGGGCGAACGCACGGACACCGGCTAGGCTGTTGCGCGGATGGACGACTGGCGTTCCTACGATGGCATCGCCGAGACCTACGAGCGCATCAACGCGCCCCGGTTGGCTCAGCCGGCCGGCGACCTGGTTGCATTGGCCCAACCGCAGCACGGCGGGCGGGTCCTGGACGTCGGCACGGGGACGGGCGTCGCTGCCTTCGCGGCCGCCGCGCTCCTGGGGCCCAAGGGAGTGGCGGTCGGGGTCGACGTGTCGCTGGGGATGCTGGCGCAGGCGGCACGGTCCCGACCCTCGCTTCGCCTGGCCGCCGGGGAGGCCATCGACCTCCCCTTCCGGGACGCGACGTTCGACACCGTCACCGCGAACTTCGTGGTCTCGCACTTCACGAAGTATCAGACCGCTTTGTACGACATGATCCGGGTGCTGAAGCCGGGTGGACGGCTGGCCCTGTCGTCGTGGGCCGACGGCGACCGCGACGAGCTGCAGAAGACATGGCTCGAGCTCGTGGAGGGTGCCGTCGGCCAGCAGATGCTCCTGGATGTCCGGACTCAGGCGCTCCCCTGGGCCGACAGGTTCGCCGACCGGATGGCCATCGAGGAGACGCTGCTCGACGCAGGACTCAAGCACGTTCGAACCGAGCGCCGGGAGTACCGATTCGCGTACCCGCTCCGCGACTACGTCGATGGTCTGGGCACGTGGTCCACCGGGCGATTCCTCCGATCGATGCTCGGCCCGGAGAGATGGGAATCCTTCAGCCGCAACGCCCAGCGCGTGTTCGCAGCTCGGTTCTCCGATCCCGTCAACGACTTCCGCGACGTTTGGCTCGCGGTGGGGACCAAGCCCTAGCCCGGGCGTCGGGCCGGTCGCTTGGCCTTCGCCAGTAAGTACTGCACCAGCGTGCGAGCCGGCACGCCAGTCGCGCCGTTCGGCCAGTAATCGCCGGCCCTCTCCGGGAATGCCGGTCCCGCGACGTCCAGGTGGGCCCATGGGATGTCTCCCACGAACTCGGCGAGGAACAGCGCCGCCGTGATGGCCCCGCCCCACCGGTCCTTCCCCGCGTTGCGGACGTCGGCGACGTGAGACCTGATGAGTC
>DASXSA010000110.1:0-14707 GCA_036506235.1 Candidatus Limnocylindrales bacterium
GGCGCCGTCGTCCTGCCGGCCGGCACGACCGAGATCCGGATGTCAATCGCCCCGATACCGGCAGAAGGCGATCCAACCAGCGGCCATATCGAGGGCAACGTCTATCGGATCACGGTCACCGACCAGAATGGACAGCCGCTCACCGCCCAAGCGTCGGCGCTCGTCAGCGTGGTGCTCCGGGGGCCGGGGAACCTCGCAGAGGCGACGGTCGAACGATTTGTCAACGGGTCCTGGCAGCAACTCAAGACGACCCCGGCCGGCATCGGCTCGACGTTCATCGCGGTCGTCACGGACTTTGGCGACTTCACGCTCGTGGCGCCGGGCGCGGCGCCGTCATACGCGGCCTCCGGATCACCGCCCGGAGGATCGGCCTCAGCTCCGGCCTCGAGCCCCTCGCAGAGCCCCGGGCCCGAGGCATCCCCTCCGCCTGCGCCGACGACCGCAGGCGATCGGACACCGCTGATCGTTGGCCTGGCCCTCGGAGCGGGTCTCCTTGCCGGAGCGGCCGTCTGGTTCGTCACCGGCCGCGCCCGCAACCGCGGTTAACACTCGCGGGTGCGAGGGGACCCGAATGGTCAGGCCAGCCGCCAGTCGATCGGCCCGGTAAAGCAGTGGCGTAACGCCGCGCACAAGCCCGCGGTCATGTCCCAGATCCGACCGCTGACGTAGGGACCCCGATCGACGACCGGCGCCCGCACGATGCGGCCGTTCCAGCGAAAGATCACGACGGTCCCGCACGGAAGCGTCCGATGGGCGACGCCGATCAATGACGTCGTCATCGCCTGGCCGCAGGCCGTCCGCTTCCCGTAAAAGCCCGGCCCATACCAGCTGATTTCCGGGTCGTGCTGCCAGATGGCGCGCTTGATGCGGATGCTGCCCGGCTGCGGGTCGGGCAGGTTGGGAGCCAGCTCGGGGTCGTAGGGACCGGTCGGGAAGTCGGCGATGGGTGGTTGGAGGGTCCCGGTCGAAGACGATGGCTCGGCCGCGGCCAGGTCCGCTGTGGCCGTCTGCGGAGTGAAGGGACGGAATTCGCGCTGGGCAACAGGCTCCACGGGTGCCTGAGAGACGGCCGTGGCTGTCGTCGCGAACAGCATCAATCCGAGAGCTAACGCTCCCGCTCGTCGTACCGCCAATGATTCCCCCTGATGCGGGTTCTGAATCGGCCCGCACGACGAAGCGCCATCCACGGGGCATGGAGCGGGGTCGCGAGGGCACAAACGCGACAGCGCCGGCGCAGTGATTGCGGGACATGCGTCGGCGCAGGGAATACGGTCACGCGGACCGCGTCAAACAGTTGCGGCAACGATAGCGTGCCGGCGTCCCTTTGGTACCAACGACGATGTGGCCCGAACGTTCCGTCTGCGTTGCAAGAACGCACCAGGAACGTTGCATCCGCGCACCAGCCGAACGTCCGCGGCTTGCCGGGCGGCCGATCGGTGGACGGCCTTTCACGCCGGTTGGCCTCCGTTTGACGCACCTCGCGACCGCCGCGTACGCTGCGAGCCCGGGCCATCGCCCGGCTTCCCGTCCGACTGAGGCCCCGCGCGTGAACGTCCCCGTCGACACCCAGCAGCCCGACATCCGTCCGATCACCCTGGGGGAGCTGCGGGCCTCCGGCTGGCGGCCGCGGACAGTCAAGCAGGAGCTGCGGGCAAACCTTCTTGCGCGACTCGGAGAAGGCGTGGCGGTCTTCCCCGGGATCGTCGGTTTCGACGAGACGGTCCTGCCCGCGATCGAGAACGCGATCCTGGCCGGCCAGGACCTCGTCTTCCTCGGTGAGCGGGGGCAGGCCAAGACGCGCCTCGCCCGCTTGCTCGTGGGGCTGCTCGACGACGTCATTCCCGTCGTCCGCGGCGGCCACCTGAACGACGACCCCTTCGCGCCGCTGAGTCCGGCGGGCAAGGCGATCGTGGCCGAGCTGGGCGAGGACACGGCGATCGACTGGCTGCCCCGCGACAGGCGGTATGGCGAGAAGCTCGCGACGCCCGACATCACGATCGCCGACCTGATCGGCGAGGTGGATCCCATCCGGGTGGCCGAAGGCCGCTACCTGTCCGACGAGCTGACGCTGCACTACGGGCTGATCCCGCACTGCAACCGCGGCATCTTCGCGATCAACGAGCTGCCCGACCTGGCCGAGCGGATCCAGGTCGGCCTGCTCAATGTGCTCGAGGAGCGCGACATCCAGATCCGCGGCTTCACGATCCGGCTGCCGCTCGACCTGTTCGTTGTCGCGAGCGCCAATCCCGAGGACTACACCAGCCGTGGCCGCATCATCACGCCGCTCAAGGACCGGCTGGGCTCACAGATCCGGACGCACTACCCGCACACGCTCGACCACGAGATGGCGATCGTTCGCCAGGAGCGGCTGCGATTCCCGCCCGAGGAGGGGGTGCCGACGGTCGTCACGCCGCCGTTCATGGAGGAGTTGATCGCCGAGCTGACGCACCTTGCCCGGCGCGCGCCGGAGATCAGCCAGCGCAGCGGCGTGAGCGTCCGGGTGTCGGTCGCCAACGCGGAGGTGCTCGAGGCGGCGGCGCTCAAGCGCGCGATCCGGCTGGGCGAGGAGGTCGGCGCGCCGCGGGTGTCGGATCTCGGGGCCGTCATCGCCTCGACCGCAGGAAAGGTCGAGTTCGAGACGGTCGGCGACGAAGCGCCCGAGGAACGGATCGTCGAGCGCCTCATCACCAAGGCCCTGTTCGCGACCTTCAACCAGCGCCTGTCGCTCGACGACCTCGACGACGTCGTCATGGCGTTCGAGAACGGGCTCGTCATGGAGACGGGTGAGCGGGTGCCGTCTCGGCATTACGTCCGCTGGATGCGCGACATTCCCGGCCTTGC
Source organism: Candidatus Limnocylindrales bacterium (assembly GCA_036506235.1). Taxonomy (GTDB): domain Bacteria; phylum Chloroflexota; class Limnocylindria; order Limnocylindrales; family CSP1-4; genus CF-16. The sequence continues at coordinate 2,842 of DASXSA010000110.1, forward strand.
CGACGCGGTACGCCAGCTCGGAGCGCTCGACTCCGCGGACGGTCCGGACGGCTGGCCGGCGGCCGGTGGCTCGCCTGCAGTCATCGCCTCGGCAGTCGAGTTCGTCCTCGAAGGTCTCCATCTCCAGCGCCGCCTGAACAAGGAGCGGGCAGGCGCTGGCGTGATCTATCGGCGATAGCGGTCGACCGAGTCGAGGGCGCGGGACGAGGGTGAGTTTCTACAGCCCGGACCGGCGCGATCTGCGCGACCTGCGCGAAGCCCGCGCCAACCGATCCGGCCGAGGCTCGGGGTCTGGCGGCCGAAGCGAACGTCCGCCCGATGCTCCGCCTGCGCGGGAGGGCACGCTGGCGCGCGCGGCGCGGTTCCGGGCCTGGGACGGCAGTCAGAGCCTGCCGAATCTCGAGGCGGACGAGATCATGGACGCGCTGGCCGACGACCTGATGGCGGAGGGCGATCTTTCGGCCGCCCTGCGTCGCCTGATGGATCGCGGCTGGAAGTCGGGCGACCCGACGCGCCAGGACCTGCGTGGACTGCAGGACATGATGGAGCGACTTCGCCAGCGTCGGCAGGAGCTCCTCGACCGCTACAAGCTGGGCGACGTCCTGTCCGACGTGCGGCGCCAGCTCGACGATATCGAGGCGACGGAGCGGTCGGGCATCGAGCGACGGCTCGACGAGGCATCTCGGGAAGGGCAGGTGAACGGACCGGAGTCGGGCCGGGAGCGCAACCGGGCCGACAATCCCCAGTTACGAAACATGCTGCGCGACATGGCGGCGAAGCGCCTCGACCAGCTCGAAGCGCTGCCATCCGAGCTGGGCGGCCGGATCCGCGGACTGCAGGAGTACGACTTCCTCGAGCCGGAGGCGCGCGACCGCTTCAACGCCCTTGTCGCCCAGCTCCAGCGGCAGGTCCTCGACCAGTTCGTGAGCGGCCTCTCGGACGCGATCAAGGGCATCACGCCCGAGGACCTGGCGGCGAACCGCGACATGGTCCGCGACCTGAACCGCCTCCTCCAGGAACGCCTCGCGGGTGGCGACCCGGACGCGAGCGAGTTCCTCCAGAAGCACGGCCGATTCTTCCCGGGCGCCCGGAATCTCGACGACATCATCGAGCAGCTGGCCCAGCGGATGGCGGCGATGCAGTCGCTGCTCCGCTCGATGACGCCTGAGCAACGCGCGGAGCTGCAGTCGATGGTCGATGCGCTGCTTCGCGACGACCGCTTGCGCTGGGACCTCGCGCAGCTGGCGGCCACGCTCGACGAGCTGTTACCCGAAGGACTCGGCGATCGATACCGGTTCAGCGGCGACCAGCCGCTTGGCCTCGATGGCGCGTTGGAGCAGATGGCCCGCCTGCAGGCGATGGAGTCGATGGAGGATCGGCTCGACTCGATCGGCGATCCGGGCGACATCGCACAAATCGACCGGGAGCAGTTACGCGACCTCGTGGACGACGAGGCCGTTCGCGACCTCGATGCGCTGGACGACCTGGCGCGGCGCCTCGAAGAGGCCGGGTACCTGACACGCGACGGCGAGCGTCTGGAGCTGACCCCGCGCGGCTCCCGACGGATCGGCCAGAAGGTGCTTGATGACCTGTTTGCACGACTCCGCCGCGACGCGTTCGGCGGCCACCGGGCCAACCGGTCGGGGCGTGGCGGCGAGCGTGACGAGACCACCAAACCCTACGAGTTCGGCGATCCGTTCCACCTCGAGCTGAACCGCACGCTGTGGAACGCGCTCACGCGTGACGAGAACGCGGGCGCCGCGCGCGAAGGTCGGCCGATCCACCTCAGCCCACCGGACTTCGAAGTCTTCCGGACCGAGGAGCTGACATCGGCATCGACCGTCCTGCTCGTGGACATGAGCCGCTCCATGCTCCTGCGCGGCTGCTTCGTGGCGGCCAAGAAGGTTGCTGTCGCGCTGAACACGCTCATCCGGACCCAGTTCCCCCGCGACCACCTGGCCGTGATCGGCTTCGCGTACTACGCGCGTGAGATCCGACCCGAGACCCTGGCCGAGCTCTCGTGGCACGGCTACGAGTACGGGACAAACCTCCAGCACGGCCTGATGCTCGCGCGCCGGATCCTCGCCCGTCATCGCGCTGGCAATCGCGAGATCGTGGTCATCACGGACGGGGAGCCAACCGCCCATTTCGAGCATGGCCAGGTCGAGTTCAACTACCCGCCCACCCGCCGGACGATCCAGGAAACACTGCGCGAGGTTCAGCGCTGCACGCGCGAGGGCATCACGATCAACACGTTCATGCTCGAGCGGTCCCGCTCGCTGGCGGAGTTCGTGGCGCTGATCACGCGGCTCAACAGGGGCAGGGCGTTCTACGCCTCGCCCGAGCGGCTCGGCGAGTACGTCCTGGTCGACTTCGTCTCGCGGCGGACGCGCAGAGTGGCCTGAGCGGCACTTTTCACCGGTCGTCGCGGGCATTGCGCGCCACGCAATGAAATCTCGACAGCCACGTTCGGCGACTGTCCGAATCAGTCAGTTTCCAGCGGTGGCGGAGCGTGATCGCGATGAGATCGTTGCGTGGCCAGCACTCCCCGCTTCACTGCGAGCCGGATCGGCCGGTGACTGCACGCTCGAGCAGCTCGCGGGCAGTCGATCCGATGTCGATGCACGCGCGGCGCCGCGCCTCGCCGCCAGATCGCACTCTGCTATCGTCCCGATCCGTTGGCGGGGCGCGAGACAGCTCAAGCCGAGGAGGTCTCCTGATGCTGAGGGACTGGGTCCCATTGTTCCTGTTCCTGCACGTCATGGGCGCGATCGTCGCGTTCGGCCCCTCGTTCGCGTTCCCGCTGATCGGTGCGGCAAGCGCGAGAGAACCTCAGCACGCGCACTTCGGCGCCGAGATATCCGAGGTCATCACGAAGCGAATCGTGTTGCCTCTTGCCGTTGTGCAGGGGATCACTGGCGTCCTGCTGATCGTCGCGCTCGGCCTCGACCTGCTCAACACGCGTTGGTTGCTGGTCGCAATCGTTCTGTACCTGATTGCCATCGGCTACTCGTACTTCGTCCAGCTCCCGACCGGCGGGCGAATGGTCGAGCTGACGGCCATGGCGGGAGGCGGCCCTCCGCCAGGCACGGGTGGCCCTCCGCCAGGCGCGGGTGGCCCTCCGCCAGAGCTGCTCGCGACGGCAAAGAAACTGCAGCGTGGCGGGATGTTCCTCAGCCTGATGATCGTGCTCATCGTCCTGCTCATGGTGACGAAACCGTTCTGACACGGGGGCGCTACGGCTCCTGAATCCCATTTGGCCGCGTCGCCGCGGGCCCGCGGTACGATGGGAAGCGAACCACGGAATGCCGATCCCCGGAGGACGTGATGCCGAGCCAGCCTTCGATCGCACAGTCGGCCGCCGGGCTCCTGCGGTCGCTTGAGGGCGCGTTCCACGTTGATGGGGACCGCCTGGTGATCGACGACGAGCGCGCGCTGCGCGAGCGAGGAGTCCGCGACCTGGCCTGGACGTCGGCCTTCGGCGAGGACGAGGGCGCCGTGAGTGCCGCGCGCTGGATCGTATGGGAGGCAGCCCAGGAGCTCGGCGCTGTGTCGGCGAGCATCCACGAGCTGTACATGGCTCGCGCGCGGGGCGAGGTCCACGGTTTCACCGTGCCGGCTATCAATCTCCGCGCCCAGACGTTCGACATGGCATCGACGGCCTTCGAGGCCGCCGAGGCGGGGGACGTCGGCGCGGTCATCTTCGAGCTCGCACGCAGCGAGCAGACGTATACATGGCAGCGCCCGGCCGAGTACGCGACGAGCGTGCTGGCGGCGGCCATCGCCACGGGCTGGCGGGGACCCGTGTTCATCCAGGGCGACCACTACCAGTTCAATGCCGCGAAGTACGCCGCCGACCCGGAGAAGATGACCGAGGAGATCCGGGGTGCCTGCCGGATGGCCATCGAGGCCGGCTACCGAAATATCGACATCGACAGCTCCACGCTGGTGGACCTCTCGAAGCCGACCGTCGACGAGCAGCAAGGCGAGAACTACCGGCGCGCAGCCGAGCTGAGCGCCCTGATTCGGGAGCTGGAGCCGGAAGGCACCACGGTCGGTGTCGGAGGGGAGATCGGGGAGGTAGGGAAGCAGAACTCGACCGAGGAGGAGCTGCGCGCCTACCTCGACGGCTATCGGCGTGAGCTTGAGAAACGGACCCCCGGAGCGAAGGGAATTTCCAAGGTCAGCGTCCAGACGGGCACCAGCCACGGCGGCGTGCCCCTTCCGGACGGCGGCGTTGCCCAGGTCAAGCTCGACTTCGACGTGCTCAAGCGGCTGGGCGAGGTCGCCCGCAAGGAGTACGGCCTCGCCGGCTGTGTCCAGCACGGTGCGAGCACGCTTCCGGACGAGCTCTTCCACCGCTTCCCGGCTGTCGAGACGGCCGAGATCCACCTCGCGACCGGGTTCCAGAACCTCCTGTTCGACCATCCCGCGTTTCCGCCGGAGCTCCTGCGCGAGATCGGCGAGTGGTGCGTCAGCAACGCAGCCGACGAGCGAAAACCGACTGAAACGGATCAGCAGTTCGGCTACAAGACCCGCAAGAAGGCGATCGGCCCGTTCAAGCGGCAACTCTGGGAGCTGCCGAACAAGGGCGAGATCCTGGCGGCGCAGCGGCGAAAGGTCGCGTTCCTGTTCACCGAGCTGGGCGTCAACGGATCGCGCCGCATGGTCGATCGGTACGTGACCGCGCGCGAGTTCCATCGCCCCGTGCCGGATTCGCTCCGCCAGGCTGTGACCACGGGCTGAGCGCCCTGACGCCCGCGAATTTCGTCGTCGCGGCAGCGTCTCGCGCCGAGATACGTCGTTGACTCGGTCTGCATACGCTCCTATCCTCCGGCCAGCCTCCGACGAGGGCGAGGAGGCAGCGACGTCCCCAATCACTCCTTAGTGGACAGGCTCGCACTTCCGGGTGCGGTGATGGAGGAGGATCGACGTGGCGGGTTTCGAGCAGTCATCTGACGTCGCCGCACGCGACGACGCCCATCTGCGCTCGCTGGGCATCAACCCTGAGCTGAAGCGGACGCTGGGGTTCCTCGCGAACTTCGCGCTTGCCTTCAGCTTCATCAGCGTTTCGACCGGATCGTTCGGGAATTTCGGCGTCGGCATCGGCCTCGGCGGGCCGATGATGTTCTGGACCTGGATCATCATCGTGGCCGGCCAGACGATCGTCGCGCTCGGGTTCGCCGAGCTCGCCAGCCACTACCCGGTTGCCGGCTCGATTTACCAGTGGTCGAAACGCCTGTCGAACCGGACGCTCGGCTGGTTCACGGGCTGGTTCTACTTCTGGGCGCAGGTCGTGACCGTCACCGCGGTCGCCTGCATCGTCGCGTTCGTGATCGACGGACTGATGGGCCAGAAGGGCTTCCTCGACAGTCCCTCGCCGATCACGGCCATCAACATGTTCACGTTCATCGCACTGGTCACCCTGGTCCTGACGACGGCGATCAACGCGTTTGGCGTCCGCCTCGTCGCGACGCTCAACAACATCGGAGTCGCGACCGAGATCCTGGGCATGGTGGCCTTCGCGCTGATCCTGCTGATCTTCGCGAACCACCAGTCGCCGTCGGTCCTGTTGACGACGGGCGGAGCCGAGCAGGCCAACAACGGAAACGTGACAGCCACCTTCGCCCTGGCGTTCTTCATGTCGATCTTCATCCTCTACGGCTTCGACACGGCCGGGACGTACGGCGAGGAAACCGTGGACGCCAGCCGCCACGCACCGCGCGGCGTGCTGACTTCCGTGTGGGTATCGGGCGCGGTCGGCGTCGTGTTCCTGCTCGCCGTGATCCTGTCGCTCAAGGACGTCGCGGCCACGATGAAGGAGGGCCTCGCGGGCGGCTTCCCGATCGCCACGACGATCACCGACAACCTGACCGCGACCGTCTACGGTGACCTGACCGTCGGCAAGATCTACCTCGTCGTCATCCTCGTTTCGGTGTTCGTGTGCACGCTCGCCATCCACGGCGCCGCAACCCGGATGATGTTCTCGATGAGCCGCGACCGGCACCTGCCCTTCGGCGGCGCCTGGGGACACGTGAACCGGTTCTTCCGAACTCCCGCCAATGCCACCATCGCGGTCGGCGTGCTGGCCGCAATCCCGATCCTGCTGGTCGGCCCTGTCGGCGGAATCACGCTGTCCATCGCGGCGACCGGGCTGATCTACCTGAGCTACTTCCTGTGCAACCTGGGGGTCTTCTTTGCGCGGCTGCGGGGCTGGCCGCACCGCCCGGCGTGGTTCAACCTCGGCATATGGGGCATTCCGGTCAACCTTCTTGCGCTCCTGTGGGGAGCCGTGATGCTCGTCAACATCGGCCTGTGGAACTCGCCGGAGCTGTTCGGCGACTTCGGCGGCGCCGGACGGGCGTACTGGAACCCGCTGATCAACGGCCTGTTCACGGTCGGCGGCACCAAGCTCGACGCGCTCCCGCCCTGGCCGCTGTACGAAACGCTCGTCGGTGTCCTGTTCATCGCGGGCGCGGCGTATTACCTGGTCGCCGTTCGTGGTAGCCAACACGACGTCGAGCTGGAGCCCGTGCCGGCGGCGGACGCACTGATCGGCTGAACTTCGCAGTTCCCGACCCCCAGGCGACGGCGCGGCGAGCAATCGCCGCGCCGTCGTGTCTGCGACGTTCTCCGGCCCGGCGGACTCGGATGCGTTCTGAACTGAGGAGCGGCACGCCGACGTGACGGCATGACGACCGACACGGGCCGCGGCGAGCTGCACGAGCTGCTCGTGTCGGCGATGCAGCGCGTCCCGGAGCTCGCCGGCCGCGAGCTACGCCTGACCCCGCTGTCGGGTGGGATCACCAATCGCAACTTCCTGGTCGACGTGGCAGGGTCTCCGGAGCGCTTCGTCATTCGCCTTGCCGGCAATGACACACACCTGTTGGGCATCAGCCGCGAGGTCGAACACGCCGCGACCGTGGCGGCCGCCGGCGTGGGCGTCGGGCCGGAAGTCGTCGCGTTCATCCGGCCCGAAGGCTTCCTCCTGACGCGGTTCATCGAGGGCAGGCCGGTCAGCCTCGAGGAGGTCCGCCAGCCCGCGATGCTTGCGCTAATCGCCGACTCGATCCGCCGGTTCCACGACGGTCCGCCGATCCCGGGGCTGTTCACCCCCCTGCGGATCGTCGAGGCCTACCGCGCGCTGGCGTCTGCCCGCGGCGTGAGGATCCCCGTGGAATACGAGCTGGCGCTCGCCACTTCCCGCCGGATCGAGCTCGCCCTGCTCGCCAACCCGCTCGAGCTGCGGCCATGCCACAACGACCTGCTCAATGCGAACTTCATCGACGACGGCCGGCGCATCCGCATCGTCGACTGGGAATACGCGGGCATGGGCGACCCGTTCTTCGACCTGGGCAACTTCAGCATCAACCACGAGCTCGACCGGCAGGCCGACGGCGAGTTTCTGGAGGCATACGACGGACGTCCGCCAAGGCCCGACCGGGCCGCTCGCCTGACGCTCATGCGCGTCGTGTCAGACTTCCGGGAGGCCATGTGGGGCGTGCTCCAGCAGGGCATCTCCAGTCTCGACGTGGACTTCGTGGCGTACGCGTCCGAGCACTTCGAGCGCCTGCTCGCGAACGCGTCCACGCCCGACTTCGAACGCGCCCTGCGCGACGCCGCGGGAAACTGAGCGCGTGACGGAACACGCGCGGGCCGTCGTCATCGGCGGGGGTGTCGGCGGCACCAGCGTTGCGTACCACCTCGCCGAGTTGGGCTGGCGTGACGTCGTCCTCGTGGAGCGCGCCGCGCTGACGTCCGGCTCCACGTTCCATTCGGCCGGCCTCGTCGGCCAGCTCCGCTCGACCGTGACGCTGACGAAGATGATGATGTACGGCGTCGAGCTGTACCGTCGGCTGGCGGCCGAAACCGGGGTCGACCCCTCCTGGCACGAGGTCGGATCGCTGCGTCTCGCCTCCAGCCGCGAGCGCTACGAGGAACTGCAGCGCCAGGCGGGCTGGGCCAAGACGTTCGGGCTCCCGCTCGAGCCCGTATCGGCTCGCGAGGCTCGGCAGCGCTTCCCCCTGATGTCTACCGTGGGAGTGCTCGGCGCGGTCTTCCTGCCGACTGACGGCTGGCTCGACCCGTCCGGTCTCGCCCAGGCCCTGGCGGCGGGTGCCCGTCGCCGCGGGGTCTCCATCCGGACCGACAGCCGCGTCGTCGACGTCTGCGTCGAGCGCGGGCGGGTCACCGGCGTAGAGGTCGAGCACGCCGGCGAGCGCACAGTCGTCCGCTCGGACGTCGTCGTGAACGCCGGCGGCATGTTTGCGCCCGAAATCGGCCGCCTCGCCGGGGTCACCGTGCCGATCGTGCCGATGGCCCACGAATACCTCTTCACCGAGCGCGTCGAGGGAGTCTCGCCCGAATTCCCGACCATGCGCGATCCGGACAACCTGTGCTACTTCCGGGAAGAGGTCGGCGGGCTGTGTGTGGGCGGCTACGAGCGGCACCCGGCTCCGTGGGGACTCGACGGGATCCCCGCCGATTTCAACGGCCGTTTGCTTGCGCCCGACTGGCCTCGCTTCGAGCAGATCATGGCCGGCGCGATCCGCCGCGTCCCTGCGATCGAGAACGTCGGCATCACCCGGATGATCAACGGGCCGGAGGCGTTCACGCCCGACAACGAGTTCATCCTCGGCGAGTCGGAGGTTCGCGGCTTCTTCCTGGCGGCCGGCTTCTGCGCGCACGGCATCGCAGGCGCCGGGGGCATCGGACGCCAGATGGCAAGCTGGATCGTCGAGGGCGAGCCCGAGCTCGACCTCTGGAAGATGGACATCCGGCGCTTCGGCGCTCAGTACCGCTCACGTACCTACACGCTTGCTCGCAGCATCGAGAACTATGCGACCTACTACGACATCCATTACCCCAACGAGGAGCGCCAGGCCGGCCGTCCGCTCCGCCTGTCGCCGACCTACGAACGGCTGACGGCGCTCGGGTGCGCCTTCGGCGAGAAGTCAGGCTGGGAGCGCCCGAACTGGTTCGAGTCGAATGCCGCCCTGGGCGATGAATCGCTGCGTCCCCGCGGGTGGGCAGGCGAGCACTGGAGCCCGGCCATTGGAGCCGAAGCGCTGGCGACGCGTCGGGCGGCGGCCGTCTTCGACGAGACGAGCTTCGCCAAGATCGAGGTGTCGGGCGCGGGCGCCTGCGACTTCCTGCAGAGGCTGTGCGCGAACGACGTGGATTGCCCGGTCGGCTCGATCGTCTACACGTCGATGCTCAACTCGCGCGGCGGCATCGAGTGCGACTTCACGGTGACGCGCCTGGCGGCGGATCGCTTCTTCATCGTCACCGGCACGGCCTTCGGCAACCACGATCTGGGCTGGATCCGGAAGCACGCCCCGGAGGACGGCAGCGTCACCGTTGCCGACACCACTTCGGCGCGCGCATGTCTGGGCCTGTGGGGGCCGCGCGCCCGAGACATCCTCGCGCCGCTGACGACCGACGACGTCTCCGACGTCGCGTTTCCCTATCTGTCGGCCCGCAACATCGCGGTCGACAACGTGCCGTTGCTCGCGCTCCGCGTCACGTACGTCGGGGAGCTGGGCTGGGAGCTCTACCCGCCGATGGAGTACGGCCTCACGCTGTGGGACGTGCTGTGGGAGGCCGGGCAGTCGTACGGCCTGGTGGCCGGCGGCTACCGCGCGATCGACGCCCTGCGGCTGGAGAAGGGCTATCGCGTGTGGTCGAGCGACATCACCCCGGACGAGACCCCCTATGAGGCGGGGCTGGGCTTCGCCGTCAAGCTCGACAAAGGGGTCGACTTCATCGGCCGGGAGGCACTGGCCCGCGCGAAGGCGGCTGGTCCCCGGAAGCGACTGCGGTGCCTGGTCCTGGACGACCCGCTCTCCATCGCCCTTGGCAACGAGCCGGTGCGGGTTGGTAGCGAGATCGTCGGCAGGGTGACGTCGGGCGGATACGGCTACGCCGTGGAGCGCACCATTGCCTACGCCTACCTGCCACCCGACTGTTCGATTGGCAGCCGGGCTGAGGTGGAAGTGTTCGGCACGTGGATCGGCTGCGAGGTGGCGCGCGAGCCCCTGTACGACCCCGCCGGCGAGCGGACGCGCGGATGACGGCCGGGACGCAGCCGGACTTCGGAATCGTCTGGAGCGCGTCGCTGGCCCGTGCGCCCGCGGACCAGCTCGCCGAGTGGCTTACCTTCGCCCAGGCGCTGTGCGACGAGGCCGACGGGATTGCCCTCCAGCACTTCCGTCGCGAGCTGGATCTGCAGACCAAACCGGACCGGACCTTCGTGACGGTCGCCGACCAGCGCATCGAGCAGCTGATCCGCGAACACATCAAGGCGCGCTACCCGGGCCATGGCCTGGTCGGCGAGGAGTACGGTGAGGAGGCGGGGCAGGAGAGTGCCCGCTGGTACATCGACCCGATCGATGGAACGCACAACTTCATTCGGGGCGTGCCGTTGTTCGGGACGTTGCTGGGACTCGAGGTCGACGGCGAGCTCCAGGTTGGGGTGATGTCGGCTCCGGCTCTCGGCGAGCGCTGGTATGCGGCGCGGGGGACGGGAGCCTGGGCCGCCAATGCAGTGGGCTCCTCGGCGCCCCGGCGCATTCGGGTCTCCCGGATCGCCGCGATCGGCGATGCCCAGCTCCTGTACGGCTCGAGCGCCGAGATCGAGGACAGCGGTCGGGCGCCGGGCTTCCGGCCCCTGCTGCGTGACGTCTGGCGCGAGCGCGGCTTCGGGGACTTCTGGGGCTATGCGCTGGTCGCCGAAGGTGCCGCGGAGGCGATGGTCGAGATCGGCGTGAGCACGTGGGATCTCGCCGCCCCCACGGTCGTCATCGAGGAGGCGGGCGGCAGGCTCACGGACCTGGCAGGCAACCGGCGGATCGACCGTGGGGAAATGCTGGCCTCCAACGGAACCCTCCACGAAGAGCTCCTGGGCCGGCTGCGCGGGTCGTAGCCGGAACGGGGCCTGACTCCGCGTGGAGTCAATTCGGCCGACCAGCTCGCGTCGCCGGGGCGCGTTACGTACGAAGTCGAAACCCTGCACGCGGACTGATGGGTGGATTTGACTCGTCGCGGGGTCAACGCCTGGCCGCGAACCTAATACCACCGGATTTGTGAGCGGCTGACGCGGCCGGCAGGCGGTCAGTCAGCGCCGGCGGCGGCGAGGCTTTCGTCGAGGAGGTCCAGCGCGAGGTCGACCTCGTCCGCCGTCGTGATCAGAGGCGGGATGATCCGCACGACGCTCACATAGGTGCCTGCCGTCAGCACGATGAGCTTCCGGGCGAGGGCTTCCGCCTGCACGCGCTTCGTCACCTCCGGGTTCGGCACGCGTCCGTCGCCCTCATCGGGCTTGACGAACTCGAGCGCCAGCATCAGGCCGAGGCCGCGGATGTCGCCAACAGTCCGGTACTTCGCTCCGATCCTCCGCAGGCCCGCCAGGAACTGCGCGCCGCGCTGGCGGGCGTTGGCGACGAGCCCTTCCGACTCGATCACGTCGAGGGTCGCGTTCGCGGCGGCAGAGCTCACGACGTTCCCGCCGTAGGTCCCGCCATGCGATCCGGGCGGCCAGGCCGCGAGCAGGGACCGCCTGGCCAACAGGCCCGACAGCGGAAGACCGGACGCGATGCCCTTGGCCATGACGAGGATGTCTGGTTCGACATCCCAGTGCCGGACCGCGAACATCTCGCCGGTCCTGCCGAAGCCCGTCTGGACCTCATCTGCGATGAACAGGATTCCGTGCCCGCGGGTGATCTCCCGGAGACGGGGCAGGAAGCCGGGCGGCGGGACGATGTAGCCGCCTTCGCCGAGAACCGGTTCCACGATGATCGCCGCGACGTGCTCCGGGTACACGAGCTGGTGGAAGGTCAGGTCGAGCTGCTCCTCCCAGTCGCAGGTG
>DASXSA010000111.1:0-9044 GCA_036506235.1 Candidatus Limnocylindrales bacterium
ACAAGGTCGATCTGGAGGAGCCCCTGAAGTCGCTCGGCACCTACAAGGTCGCCGTCAAAGTCCTCACGGGGATGACGCCCGAGGTGACCGTCGTCGTCGAGCCGAAGGGGTAGGTCTCAGCCAGCGGCCCAGTCTTCGGACGCGTTTGCGTCCGATAGTCGATAACCGACGCGGGCCGATCCGCGCCGGACCGAGTTTGCCCGACTTCCGTCGCCGTGACGCAAGATTCCTGAACCATCGCCCTCTTCGCGCCGGCAGGTTGCGTCCGGGGCAGGGAATGGAAGGTACGACCATTGCCCGAGGCTCCGGGGTGCCGTTTACCGTTCACCAGGTGCAAGCGCGAGCAGAAAACGTGACGCTCCACGCAAAATCCCGGCGCGACGGCGGTCGGTGAGGGCGCGACGGCGGTCGGTGAGGGCGGGGCGGCCGTCGGATGGGGCAGCGACGGCGGTCGGTGAGGGCACGACGGCCGTCGGATGGGGCAGCACCCGAGAACGTCCGCGACGCCCTCACGACACCCACCAGTCGTAGTACGCGCTGGCCATTCCCCAGAAGTTGACCACGAACCCGATCGCGAGGGCGAGGCCGGCCTCGAAGCCGATCCGGCCGGCGAGACCTCGGACCGTCAGCAGCAGCAGGAACGGGTAGATGTCCTGCGCGTAGCGGTAGCCGAACTGGACGCCGCCGGGGTCCGCGTGCGTCAGGTTCGGGATCAGGATCAGGGCGATCGACAGCCAGGCGCCAAAGCCGAACCAGTCCGGCCGGCGAGCCCTGATCGCCCACAGGAAGATCGGCGAGGTCAGCACGATGCTGAGGCCGCCCAGCGCTCGTGACTGGACCCACGGGAAGTCCTGGATCTGGACCGGCATCGCCAGGAACATTGCGTACAGCTGACGCGGGATGCTGTAGATGCTGAAGAAGCCATGCCGGTACTGGAACTCCTCGAGCAGGCCCGGAATGAGCCCATATCCCGTCTGCGTGAACGAGCCGAAGCGCGCGTCGTTGTAGAGCAGGTAGCCGAGGATCGGGACTGCCACGCCGACGGCCATTGGTGTCGCCAGCCGTGTGAATCGCCCTGGGTCCAGACCGGAACGCCACCACGGCCCGGTCGCCGCGCCGAGGCGGCCAAAGCGTTCGTCTCCGTTGGCCCGGCCGGTTTCACGGAGAGAGCGATCGGCAAGGTACGCCACGAAGAAGGGCGTTGCCAGCCCCAGCGGCAGGCGCGACAGGACCGCACCCGCGAACAGCAGGCCGATCAACCACGTGGGGCCATCCATCTGGCAGCCGCGGATTGCCAGCAGCATGAAGAAGATCGCGACGACATGGGCGAAATGCCACGAGTTCCCGACCTGCGCCGAAAACCAGACGATCGTGCCGAACGCGAACGCCAGCGACATCAGCACGCGAAAGCCGCGCCGCACGCCCATGCCTTCGAGAATCCAGGAGGCCAGGACGACGTTGGCCGCGCCCAGCAGGATCGAAACCCACTCCTGGTGCACGTCCGGGCCGAAGAAGACGATGGCCGGGATCATCACCAGCGCCGGGGCCGGTGGATAGACCACCCAGTACAGCCCGTTCCGGCCGGGGACCAGCTCGTTCAGGTAGGACGGCGCCTCGGTGAGGCCGAGCCGGCCGTGGATGAAGGCATCGGCGAGCGGCCTGAAGTAGTCGAGGCCGGCGGTCCGCCCGTTGTTCACCCAGGCGTAGACGAGCCACGCGGCCACGAACAGCCCGGCCGGAATGAGCCAGCGGTCGACCATGGTGGCCGCACCGGCGAGTGCCGCCCGGCGCTCCTCGGAGATGTACTCCTCGAAGTTGAGGTCGCGGATCCGACGCAGCGGCGGCAGCCGGGCCTCGTCGGCGGAGGGCTCGCCCGTCCCCTCGCTCATCGCCGGGATGATAGTCGGGCGTTCGAGCCCCGCGACACGCCCGCCCAACTCCTGGCGCCGCTATCCGGCCGCGTCGATCGCCCCCGGGCTGACCGCGAAGACCTGGTAGTGGGTCGTCTTGATGATGGCCGGATATCGGCCTTCGTAGGCGTCGAGGTTCGCGAGCGTGTCGGGGTCAGTGACGTCGATCGTCGAGATCACGACGTAGTCGATCTTCTCCTGCGTGAGCCTGGCCTCGGTTCCCGACCTGAACTGGAGCAGGTCCTTGACCTCGGCCTGCCGCTGCTGGTAGGGAATGCCGCTTACCCACAGCTGGCCCCAGTAGCCCATGAACAACCGCCGTCCCGCGAGCATCATCAGCGGGTCGTGATGGCCCGCGCTCGAGAGGAACAGGGCGTGGGGATCGGTCTTCGAGCGGATCTGCGCGTCGAGCTGGATCTGCTCCGTGGTCAGCATCTGGAACCGACCCTGGCCCTCCCATTGCGCGAGGTTCTCGAGGATCGGGCCGGCGACCATCGTGGCGACGGCGCCTGCCAGCAGGAACCGGACAGTCGCCGAGCGGTGGCGACGCCATGTCTGCACGACCAGCGCTGCCACGAGGATCGCGACCGCCAGGAACCAGTACACGAGGATCTTGTTGTTGTCGCGGTCCCACGGCTGAAACACGACGACGTTGACGATCGCAAACAGCGGCATGAAGGCGAGCAATAGCCGGAACGGCCGCGGCGGAAGCAGCCGCCATCCGATCAGCGCCAGCACAAGGAACGGCGCGAACAGCCCGAGGTTCTTCAGCCAGAACCACCACCACTCGTCGGGGACCGGCGAGCCGGGGGCAGCGGGCATCCAGCCGAGCTCGATGCGGATGGCCGAAAGCGCGCTCGAGCCGCCTCGCAGCTGGAGCGCCAGCTGCGGCAAGGCCACCAGCACCCACGTGACGTGGAAGGCGATCCAGCCGAGCCAGGGAATGCTGTCGAGCGCCCAGGGCCGCGGCGCGAGCGCGAAGACGAGGATCGGAGTGACCATCGCCAGCGTCAGCAATGTCGGCAGGTGGGAGAGGGGCAGGAATCCCGCCATCACTCCGGCCAGGACGAACAGTCCGAGGCTCCCGTAGCGCCGTGCTCGCCTCGCGGCGGCTGTGGCTCGCCGAAGCGTGTCGGCGCGCCGGGCGGCCATCAGCAGGAGCGTCAGGCTGAGCATCACGAGTGGCAGCCCGTACAGGTACGCCCGCTGCGACATCACGAATGCGATGTACGGGTTCAGGAACTGGATGTGCAGGCTGTCCTGGGCGGCGCGATCGAACGGCGTCGTGGTCAGTGTCCCGATCAGGTCGTGCGATTCGTTGATCGTGCCCAGCGTCGCGATCCAGATGAGCGAGCCACCCAGCAGGAACAGCACGAGCGCGAGGCTGGCGATCCCGCGATCGCCGCCGGCCATCCGCCGCGCGAAGGCGTACAGCGACAGCGCGAGCAGCACGGAGAGAACGAAGCTGTGCAGGGACAGCGCCCCGGCCGGATCCATCCCGAGCACGACCATCGCCGCCGGCGTGAGGTCGGACAGGAAGTGGTAGCTCATCGGCAGCCCGGCATAGAGCGTGTGCTGGGGTGGGAAGTTGTCTCCATACGCGAAGGAGCTGACGATGCCAAGGTGGGTCGGCCAGTCGCTCCACAGGTACTCGTGGCCCGCCCACAGGCCGCTCGCGTCGAAGGTCATCGCGCTGGTCCACAGCGCGACCCACCGCACGGTAAACAGGCCGATGATCGCGAAGCCCACGATGTCGACGCGATCGCTGAAGGCGGCCAGCAGTTCGCCCGGTGGTCGCCGGAACGCGCCAAGCGCTCCGGTCGGCCGGAGCAGCCAGGCGGCCACGACGACTGACGCGACGGCGAGCACGACGAGGACCGGCGCCGAGAAGCCCACCAGTATTCCGAGCGGCAGCATCGCGAGCGTGCCGGCCACGATGCCGAGCACGGCCCCGTGCGCGAACCGCTCGAGCGGAGTCAGGAATGGCGCCAACCGGACGAGCGCGGCGATCCCGGGCAGAGCCAGCGCCACCAGCAGCAGGAGCGGAGCCAGCAGGGGCAGCGCCGCGCTGAGGCTCATCCTTTTGGTGGCAGGGGCGTCACGGCGCGCGATGATACCGCCCGTGACGACGCGCCCATCGACCTCTCCCGGAGCGGCCTCGGCCTCGTCGGCCCGCACCATCCTGCACGTCGACCTCGATGCCTTCTTCGCGGCTGTCGAGCAGCGCGACCGGCCCGAGCTTCGCGGCCAGCCCGTCATCGTCGGCGGGGGCGGCCCCGATGACCGGGGCGTCGTGTCGGCGGCCAGCTACGAGGCGCGGAAGTTCGGGGTGCGCTCGGCAATGCCCCTTCGGACCGCAGCGGCGCTCTGTCCCCACGCGGTCTTCCTGCCCGTCGACGGCTCGAAGTACGGGGCGGTCAGCAAGCAGGTCATGGGCGTCCTCCGGCGGTATACGCCACAGGTCGAGCCGATCTCGATCGACGAGGCGTTCCTCGATGTCACCGGCTCGGCGCGCCTGTTTGGCGATGGGCGGACGATCGCGACCTCGATCAAGGAAGCGATCAAGTCAGAGGTCGGGCTGACTGTGTCGGTCGGTGTCGGGACGACGAAGCTCGTCGCGAAGATTGCCTCCGACCTGCGCAAGCCCGACGGCCTGGTCGTCGTGCCGCCGGGCGACGAAGCCGAATTCCTCGCGCCCCTGCCGATCTCGCGGCTGTGGGGAGTCGGCCAGCAGACGGCCGCCGCGCTGCGCGAGTACGGCGTAGCCACGATCGGCGACCTGTCTCGACTTCCGGTGGACGTCCTCGTGCGGCGATTCGGGAAGCACGGGGCCGCCCTCGTGGACCGGGCGCGGGGGGAGGACGACGAGCCGGTCGCCGGGGGCGCAGCGGCCAAGTCCGTCGGTCACGAGCACACGTTCGACGTCGACACGGCGGACCCTGAGGTTATCGAGCGGACCCTGCTGGCAATGGCAGATGGGGTCGCTGGACGCCTGCGAGCCGCCGGCCTTCGCGCGGGGACCGTGACGGTCAAGATCCGGGATTCGCGATTTCGGACGATCACCAGGCAGCGAACCCTGCCCGAGCCGACCGACATGACCGAACCGATCTGGCAGGCTGCGGTCGAGCTCGCACGGCCGGAGACGCGGGCCATGCGGGTGCGCCTGCTGGGCGTGACCGCGTCGAACTTCGGCGAACCAAGCCAGCTCGGGCTGTTCGGGTCCGGAGACGAACGTCGGCGGAGGGTGACCCAGGCGGCCGACGCCGTCAGGCGCCGATTTGGGGAACGAGCGGTGACGCGCGCCAGCCTGCTCGGGACCGGGCTGCCCGCGCCGTTCGAACGGGATCCGATGTCGCCGGTCGATCGTCGCGGCCTCTCCGCAGAGCCCGACAAGGGGAGTGACAAACGAGTTGGCACGGGACCCGGCGACGATCCGGGCTGACGCTTGACATCGAACACCTGTTCGGGTTAGAGTCGGCGTCAACCGAACATTTGTTCTGTCCCGTGTGCCCCGGGCGACCCGCCGACTGCCCCCGGAAGGAGCCATCCGTCATGGCGATGATCCGCGTCGAGCCGGTCGCTGTCCGCGTACGGACCGATTGGTTCAACGGTCGTCCTCGCGAGATCTCGTGGGGGTCGGACCGCATCCGAGTTACCCGGCTTCGAGCCGTTCGCCAGGAAGCCGCGGCGTATCAGCGGCGCGTGGGCCCGCGGACCGTGTTCGAGGTCGACACACCGCGCGCCAGGCTGGCACTCAGCTTCGCGCACCGCACCAGGCGGTGGACGATCGAAGGTCTCGACGAGGACCGAGCCGCCGCCTGAGCCATTCCCACCGGTCAGGGCGGGGTGAACGCGCCGGTACCGCGTTCGCTCCGCCGCAGCCGGATTAGTCGTTCGACGCCCGCCTACAATCTCGGCCGTGGAGGAGGCCACGGCGCAATCTTCCCGCTTCGCTGACCTATCTCTCGGCGAGTTCGTCGACCGGCTGGCCTCGTCCGATCCGGTGCCAGGTGGCGGCAGCGCGTCGGCCGTCGCCGCTGCGCTCGCCGCGAGCCTGGTCGCGATGGTCGCACGGCTGTCTGAGGACCGGCCCAAGTACGCGCAGCATGCCGACCTGCATCGCTCGAGCGAGGCCTCCGGACATCGCCTTGCGCGGGCGTTCCTGGCGCTCGCCGACGAGGACGCCATCGCATACGCGCGCTTTGCGCGTGCCCTGAAGCTGCCTCGCGAGACCAGCGAGCAGCAGGAGGCGAGGTCGAGCGCGCTTCAGGCAGCGGCGCGGGGGGCTGCAGAAGTACCGCTCGCCATGGTCGAGGCGTGCCAGGAGCTGGTGCGGCTCGCGGAGTCCCTGGCCGGCCGGAGCAACCAGAACGCGTCGAGCGATCTCTCGGTGGCGGCACTCCTCGGCGAGGCCGCGGCCCAGGGCGCTGCGCAGAACGTCCTGGTCAACTTGCCCGCGATGGGAGACGAGGCGAGGGCCGGCACAATAGCAGCCCGCGTCGACGAGCTCCTGCCCGACATCGAGCGGGCGTCGCGGGCGACCCGGGACATCGTCCGCGCCGGGACCCTGCGATGACTCGCGGTGGCCCCAGGCTCTTGCAGGGCGCGACGGTCGCCGGGGAGATTCGCGCCCAGGTCAAGAAGGATGTCCTCGCCTTCAAGCGACGGCAGGGCTACGCCCCGACCCTTGCGGTGGTCATGGTCGGCAGCGACGCGCCATCCGCGGTTTACCTCCAGCAGATCCTGCGCAGCTGCCGGAACGTCGGCATCCACGGTCGCCTGGTGGAGATCCCGGGCCGCGTTTCCGCGGCCGCGCTCCGGAACCGGATCGCGGAGCTGAACGACGATCCGCTCGTCGCGGGGATCATCGTTCAGATGCCGCTTCCCAAACGGATTCCGCTGTCTGCCGTTACGGACACGCTCGACCCGGCCAAGGACATCGACGGGATCCATCCGCTCAACGCCGGTCGTCTCGAGCTAGGGCATCCTGGCTTCATGCCGACGACCGCGCAGGCTGCGGTCGAGCTGCTCAAGCGGTCGGACATCGCACTCGAAGGCCGTCGGGCGGTGGTGGTCGGCCGCTCGAACGTCGTCGGCAAGCCCGCCGCGATCCTGCTGCTCCGTGAGAACGCAACCGTCACGGTCTGCCACTCGCGCACCCGCGACCTTGCGGCCGAGACACGACGTGCCGAGGTCCTGGTCGTGGCGGTGGGCAAGCCAGGGCTGATCGACGGGGGGATGCTCAAACGCGGGGCGGTCGTCGTCGACATCGGAATCAACGTCGTCGGCGAGCGGATCGTGGGCGACGTGGACTTCGAGTCGGCCAAGGGCGTTGTCTCGGCTATCACACCCGTGCCTGGTGGGGTTGGACCGGTGACGAACGCCCTGCTGCTGACCCACCTGATGCGGGCCGCGACCGACCAGGCCGCGCAGACCTCGACTCCGCGCCGCCGGCTTCGCCAGGCAGCCCACCACTGATGGTGGGATCTCGAGCCGCCCGATGACCGCGACCAGGCCAGCTCAGACCGACCTCGAAATCGCCCGTTCTATCTCCCCGCGGCCCATTGGCGAAGTGGCGGCCGATCTCGGCATCCGCCCCGAAGAGTTGGAGCAGTACGGGCCGTGGAAAGCCAAGGTCCGGCTCGAGGCGATCACCCGGCTCGAGGCTGAGAACCCGCGCGGCAAGTACGTCGTCGTCACGGCGGTCACGCCGACTCCGCTGGGCGAGGGCAAGACAACGACGACCGTCGGGCTCGCGCAGGGTCTCAACCGGATCGGCCGCCGGGCGGCCGTGGCCATCCGCCAGCCGTCACTCGGACCGGTGTTCGGGATCAAGGGTGGGGCAGCCGGCGGCGGACGCAGCCAGGTGATTCCGATGGAGGACTTCAATCTCCACCTCACGGGGGACAACCACGCGGTTGGGGCCGCCCACAACCTCGCCGCGGCCTTCCTCGACAACAGCCTTCACCACCGCAACCCGCTCGGCATCGAGCCGCAGTCGATCCAGTGGCCGCGCGTGGTGGATATCAGCGACCGCTCGATCCGGCGGGCCGTCATCGGGCTCGGGGGTCGCGAGAACGGCCCCCCGCGCGAAACGGAGTGGCAGATCACCGTCGCGTCGGAGGTGATGGCGGTGCTCGCCCTCGCCGCCGACCTTGGCGATCTCCGGGCCCGTCTCGGTCGGATCGTGCTCGCCCAGACGTATGACGGTGCCCCCGTGACGGCCGACGACGTCCGGGTCGCGGGAGCGATGACCGCGCTGCTTCGCGACGCGTTGAAACCGAACCTCCTCCAGACGTTCGAGGGTGGTCCTGCGTTCGTCCACGCCGGTCCGTTCGCGAACATCGCGCACGGCAACAACTCGGTCCTCGCCGATCGCCTGGCGCTGATGACGACGGAGATCGTCTGCACCGAGGCGGGCTTCGGCGCCGACATGGGCGCCGAAAAGTTCTTCGACATCAAGTGCCGGGCGAGCGGTCTGCGGCCTGACGCCGCCGTACTGGTCGCAACGATTCGCGCGCTGAAGGTCCATGGCGGTGTCGGAAAGATCGTCGCGGGCAAGCCGCTCGACCCGGTCCTGCACGAGGAGAACGTCGCCGCGGTGACCGCGGGCTCGGCGAACATGGCCAAGCAGATCGAGAACGTCCTGACCTTCGGGGTCCCGGTCGTCGTCGCCGTGAACGCCTTTCCGACCGACACGCCCGCCGAGATCGCCGCTGCTCAGGAAGCAGCCCTTGCGGCGGGCGCTCGCGCCGCGGTGGTCAGCCGCCACTACACGGATGGCGGCCACGGGGCGGAGGAGCTCGCGGAAGCGGTTTGGTCGGTGGCGGAGGAAGGTGCCCCGGGATTCCACTTCCTGTACACGGACGACGTCCCGCTCCGCGATAAGATCGAGACGATCGCACTGCGGATCTACGGCGCCGCGGGCGTCGACGAGCTTCCAGCGGCGACCCGGGCGCTGGCGCTCTGCGAAGCCTTGGGCTACGGCCGGCTGCCGGCGTGCATGGCGAAGACCCAGTACTCGCTCAGCCACGATCCGTCCCTGCGCGGCCGACCGACCGGTTTCCGGATCCCCATCCGCGATGTGCAGCTGTCGGCCGGCGCCGGCTTCGTCACGCCGCTGCTCGGCGAGAT
>DASXSA010000112.1:0-7675 GCA_036506235.1 Candidatus Limnocylindrales bacterium
TCGAGCGCGGAGCCGGCCCCGATCGCGGTCAGCAGGTTCTGGACGAGCGCGAGGTGGAGCATCTCCTGCTCGGCGATGTGGATGATCTCGCGCCGCCAGCGCCTCGTCGCCTCCAGCTGCTCGGGCGTCAGCCCCTCGTCGTCGCGGTCCTTCATCGAGAAGGCCGCGTACAGGTACTGACACATCACGAGCTGTTCGAGGGCTGCGGCCTTGCCGAGTGTCCAGACGAGCGCCTCGCGGTGCTGCAGGACCATGGTCGGCGCGCCGGGAACGGTTCCGCCGCGAGCGGCGAGGAGCCGCATGAACCGGCCGCCTGATGGGGCAGCAGTAGCGGTTACGTCCGTCACGATTCGAGTCTAGGGCTGGATTGGGAACCAGGCCATTTGCCGGCGCTCCCGAGCCGTCCCGATCAGTCGACGACCGAGCCGAATGTCGCGCGGCCGACGGGCTCGTACACGTGGATCGCCACGCCCGACGGGCTGGTTCGTGACTCCCTGAGCTTCAGGCCGGTCGCCTGGCCCTTGTCGGCGAACAGCCGCCTCCCGTCGCCCACGACGACCGGGAAGACGAGGAGGTTCAGCTCGTCGACCAGGTCGCGCTCGAGGAGCCAGCGCACCAGCTGGCCGCTGCCGTGGACCTGGAGCTCGTTGCCTGGCTGCGCCTTCAGCTCGCGGATCGCGCCCTCGACGTCGCGGTCGATCACGTGCGTGTTGTCCCACGCCGGGTCCTTCAGCGTGGTCGATGGGACGTGCTTCGGGAGCGTGTTCAGGCGGTGTGCGACCGGGTCGTTCGGGTCCTCGTGCTGCGGCCAGTAGCCCTCGAAGATCTGCCAGGTGCGGCGGCCCAGCAGGAATGCCTCGGCGCG
The DNA here is from genome assembly GCA_036506235.1 of Candidatus Limnocylindrales bacterium. GTDB lineage: Bacteria > Chloroflexota > Limnocylindria > Limnocylindrales > CSP1-4 > CF-16. The sequence goes on from DASXSA010000112.1 coordinate 866, forward strand.
CCCGAAGACCTCGAGGATGAACTTGCCGGTTTCCTCGTCGAACAGGGGAGCGAGCCACCCGCCTCGCTCGAACCCGCCACTTCGGTCCTCGTCGGGACCGCCTGGGCCCTGCATCACGCCATCGACCGACACGAACGTCGTCACCGTCAGCTTCATCTCGTCATCCTCCAGAACACCACCCTCAGCGGGCGATGCGATACGTGATGTGGGTGGCGAACGGCGACTGCAGGACGCGCACGGGCTCGAAAGGGAGGTTCTCCGTGAAGCCCTCGAACAGGCGTTTGCCGGCGCCCAGCACGACCGGCGCAATCGTCAAGGTGAACTCCTCGACGTAGCCCGCGCGGAGCGCCTGGCGGATCGTGTCGGCGCCGCCCATCACCTGGACATCCTTGTCGCCTGCGACCGCTTGTGCCGCCTCCATGGCGGCGTCGAGCCCATCGACGAACGTGAATTCGCCATCGTGCGGCTCGTCCTCGGGGCGATGCGTGAGGATGAACATCGGCACCGGCCAGGGATTGTGTTCGCCCCAATGCTCGGCTGCCTCGTACGTCCACCGTCCGCCGATCACGGCACCCAGGTTGCCCATCGTCGAGTCGAGGTATTCCTTGTCGGCACCCGTCGCCTCGCCGCGCGGCTCTTCGGCGTATGACCACGGCCCGCCGAATACCCAGTAGTGCAGGCGCTCGCCGCCTTCGCCCAGACCGCGGCCGGGCCCGTCGTTCGGCCCGGTGATGTACCCGTCGAGCGATGTCGTGATCCCGGAGATCACTCTTCCCATGTCGCCACCTCGCCGGCTTCGCTCTGCTTCTGCCTGTCAGACCGTAACGGGCATCAGGAGTCATCGCTCTGGGGGGCGTTGGGCCGTCCACGGGCGACTTTCGAACGACTCAGTCAGGATCGCGGCCTCGGCTGCTCGCCCTGGCGACCGGATCCGCCTCTATCGCAAGAACCGAAACGGCGCCAGCTGCGCCATACCCTTATGAGGCACGGCACCTGGCCGTGCGGCAAAGTGTGAGGTGGGGGTGGACCAGCAACGGCTCGTGGAGCGGGCGAGGGGCGGCGATCATGACGCCTTCGCCGAGCTCGCGCGCGGGTCCGTCGTGCGGCTGGACGAAGCCGCTCGCCTCATCCTCCGGGACCCCGAACTCGCACGGGACGCGGTCCAGGAGGCACTCTTTCGCGCCTGGCGGGACCTCAGGAAGCTTCGAGATCCCGCCCGGTTCGAAGCCTGGCTGTATCGCCTCACGGTAAATGCCTGTCTCGATCAGGCACGCCGACGACGGCGCTGGAGGATCGAGGTCGAGCTCCTGGAGACCGATACCCCGAGCATTCCGGACATGTCGGCGGCCCAAGCGGATCGGGAGGTGGTGGACCAGGTCCTCCGTCGCCTTGACGAGGCGGGCCGGGCCATCGTCGTCCTGCATTACTTCCTGGGCATGCCGTTGACGGACGTCGCGGCAACGCTGGGCATCCCCATCGGAACCGTCAAATCGCGGCTGCATCGCGCACTTGGCGAGATGCGGATCGCGATCGATCCCGAACGTACTCTCGTGACCTCGCCTGTCTCCCGAGGGCAGCCGGCATGACGATGCAGCATCGTCGCTCGGCTGAGCTCGAGGCGACCCTCGTCGATCTCGCGAGAGGTCCCTATCCCGAGTACATCGACGACGTCCTGGCCCGCACCGCGCGCTCGCGGCAGCGTCCGGCCTGGACGTTCCCCGAGAGGTGGCTTCCCATGTTCGGAATCGCGAGCGAGCAGGCGCTCGCGCCACGCTTCCCCTTGCGCGCCATCGCGATTGCGCTGATCGTCATCGCGCTCCTGGTTGCTACCGTCGTCGCACTCATCGCAGGCGCCCAGCCGCGGATCCCGGCGCCATTCGGCGTGGCCGACAACGGCTTGATCGCGTTTGAGCGGGGCGGCGACATCTACACCGCCGATCCGGCAACAGGTGTTCAAACGGCCATCCTGACCGGCTCCCAAACTGACGTCGGTCCGCGCTTCTCGCTCGACGGCACTCGAATCCTCTTCGAGCGGAAGCTCGATTACTTTCACAGCCAGCTATACCTGGCCAGGTCCGACGGTACCGGCCTCACGCTGCTGACGCCCGAGCCGCTCACGCTCGCAGCCGGCGACCTGGGCAGAGCGTGGGAGAAGTACCAGCTGTCGCCGGACGGGCGAACCGTCCTGATGGCGACCGAGACGTCGGGCGTTCACACCATCACGATCGCCCAGGCCGATGGCACGGGCGTTCGACGGCTCGACGTCGGCATGTCGGCGTCCGAACCCTCGTTTCGGCCTCCCAACGGGGCCGAGATCCTCTTCATCGGCGAAGGCGACCAAGGCCTCGGCCTGTTCGCGGTCAACATCGCAACCGAAACGGTCAGGCAGATCCAGCTGATCCCGAACGGATTTGGCGTCGCGGGCCCCAGCTGGTCGCCGGACGGCTCACACATCGCCTACTGGATGTGGGATGAGACGGCCAACGGCCTGACGGCCAGGACGCATGTCGTCTGGGCCGACGGGACCGGAGACCGCGAGCTCCCATCGCCCCCGGGCGCCGTGTGGAATGCCCACGCGACGTGGTCCAACGATGGCAATCGGATCTTCATTGCTCGCGCATACACCCCGGGCTACGACGACGTGCGCGGTGCGGTGGTGCCGGCTGATGGCTCCGACTTCGGCGTCGAGGTCGCTCCAGCCAGCGTCGAAACAAACTGCTGCGCGGCCTGGATGTGGTCGCCAGACGATACGAAGCTGCTCGGGAGAACCTCGCCGATCACCGGCACGCCCGACAAGCTCGTGATCATCGACGTGGCGACGCGGACGGTCAGCTCCGTGCCGTGGACGTCGACTAGCGATCCAACCTGGCAACGGCTCACGCCCTGATCCACTGCGACGAGGGTCAGCCCTCGTCTCCGACTTCCAATCTCGAATTCACAGGGGCTAGGCGGCCTTCCGCCGCGACGCCCGACGGAGGACGAACATGAACCGCTTCCCCGAAGCTACCCGAAACCTGATCCAGCGTCGGCGGTCGTTGACGGCCGGCGTGGTGGGCGCGCTCGGCTTGCTCCTGGTGGCCGTCTCGATCGCCAGCGCGTCGCCACCATCAGGGGTGACCCCAACGATCCTGGCACGCGGCACCTACGACGCCTTCAAGGTGATGGCGAATCCCGATGCCGGAGGCCTCTTCAAGGCCGAGGCGAAAGCACCCATCGACGTGGTCGTTCGACGCCACGAATACGCGGCTGGCGGCTCGACCGGCTGGCATGCCCACCCGTATCCCGTGTTCATCACGGTGATCCAGGGCACGCTGACCTTCTACGAGCGCGACGACCCGACCTGCACGCCCAAGGTCGTCCACGCCGGCGAGGGCTACGTCGATTCCGGTCGCGGTCACATCGGCCGGAACGAGACCGCCGCCCAGGCGGTCGACGTCAGCGTGATCATGGCTCCGGTCGGCGCCGCGTTCCGGACGGAGCTGTCCGCCCCATCGCCCTACTGCGGGTTCTGAGTCCAGCGCGGGCCGGGATCAGGCGTTCGACGCCGGATCCCGGTGCGCGAGCCGGCGCAGGTGTTGCGGCGGGTGGCCGGATCGTTCGTCACAATCTCGAGGAGAAGTTCTGGACACTCGCCGATCCAGCCGGCAACGAGGTGGACGTCGCGACGACGTCGGCGCCGGATCAGGCGAAATGAGCGCCAGGTCATGGTGGGGGACATGAGCTACGTCAAGGATCCCCGGGTGGACGACTACATCAATGCGCTTCCTGCGTGGCAACAGGCGATCTGCAACGAGGTCCGGGACCTCGTCCACGCCGCCGACCCGGACGTCCTCGAGACGATCAAGCGGACCGTACAGCCGTACTTCGTACTCCATGGCAACATCGCCGCGCTGCTCTCGGCGAAAGACCACGTCAACGTCTTCCTGTACGACCCGCTGGTCGAGGACCCGGAAGGGATCATCACGGCCGGCCACGACAATCAGACGGGCCGCCAGATCGCGATCCGACAGGGCGAATCGATCAATGCCAAGGCACTGACCGCGATCTTCCGCCAGATCATCGAGCACAATCGTGCCGGCGGCTGGCGCAAGCTGAAGGCCGCATTCACCTGACGCGGAGTGACCCGCGGCGCGTCAGCTGTCTTGTCGCACCGGTACGGTCGACGCCGAGCCGATGGGACTGCCAAGATTGGCGAGCTGCCATGGCATTGCCAACCGGCCCCGCAGTCACGTTCCTGTTCACAGACATCGAGGGCTCGACCCGCCTCGAGCGTGCGGTCGGCTCGGATGGCTGGGCGAGCGTCGTCGCTGAGCACGACCGACGCCTCCGAAGCGCGATCGAGGAAGTCGGCGGCCACGTCGTCAAGACCGAGGGTGACGCCGTCTTCGCGGCGTTCGAATCACCTCGTGCTGCGGTGGACGCGATCGTCCGTGGCCAGCGAGCCCTGACCGCCGAACCGCTCGTTGTTGGCGAGGACCTGCGCGTGCGGGCCGGATTGCACCTGGGCGTCGGACGTGTCCGAAGCGACATCGCGCCAGGGGCCCCGCAGGACTACGTCGGCATCGACGTCAACTACGCAGCCCGCATCGCGGCGGCGGCGAACGGGGGTCAGGTGGTGCTCACCGACGCGCTCGTTCAAGCACTCGGCGACGGGTGGCAGGAGGTCGGCCTGGCGAACAACACGGCGCTCGTCGACGAGGGGCTTCGGATCGTCAAGGATTTCGAAGACCCCGCGCGCCTCTACCGGCTCGTCGTGCCCGGCGCGGCGGACGACCCGCGGCCGCTGCGGACGCTCGACCCGCCGACAAACCTCCCGCAGGAGAGCACGACCCTGGTGGGTCGGTCGGACGAGATCGCGCGCCTCGCGGAGGAGCTCACCGCCGGCCGGATCGTGACCCTCACCGGTCCCGGCGGGAGCGGCAAGACGCGGCTCGCGATCGGCGTTGCCGAGGTCGTACGGGGGCGGTTTCCGCATGGCACGTGGTTCATCGACCTTGCGGCCCTGCGCGATCCCGGGCTCCTCGAATCGACGATTGCCGCGACGCTGAACCTCCACGAATCCCCCGAGCGGACTCTCGCCGAGGCGTTGCGCGGCTATCTCCGCGATCGCCAGGTCCTCCTGATCCTTGACAACCTCGAGCAGCTCCTGCCCGACGCCGCAATGGCGACCGCCGGGCTGGTCCGCGCCGCGCCCGGGATCCGCATCCTGGCGACGAGCCGCGAGCTTCTTCGGATCGCCGGCGAGCGCGGCTACGTCGTCCCGTCGCTCGCCATGGCCGACGGCGTCGCACTGTTCGAGGACCGCGCGCGCCTCCAGCGCCCTGACCTTGTGATCGACGAGGAGACACGCGACACGATCCGGACGATCAGCCAGCGGCTCGACGGGCTGCCCCTCGCGATCGAGCTCGCCGCGGCCCGGATCCGCGTCCTGTCGCCCGCGGCGATCCTCGATCGATTAGGGCGAACGCTCGATCTGGCGGGGGGCCCGCGGGACCTGCCCGAGCGCCAGCGCACGCTCCGCAGCGCGATCGATTGGAGCCACGCTCTCCTGAGCGAGCCGGAGCAACGGCTCTTCCGGAGGCTATCCGTGTTTGCCGGCGGTTGGACGTTCGGGACCGCGGCCTCTGTCGCGGATCCGGATGGCAACCTCGGGATCGACCTCGTCGACGGCCTCGAATCGCTCTCGGACAAGAGTCTGCTCCGCCTCGACACCGATTCACACCCGCCACGGTCCGACGGGCCGGACGAGACGCGCTTCTCGATGCACGAGCTGCTGCGCCAGTACGCCGACGAGCGCGCGGGCGAGGCCGGTGAGCGCGACGAGCTGCGCGCCCGTCATGCCGCGGTGATGCGTGGGATCGCCGAGGCTGCCGGCGGCCAAGTCATGGCGGCCACGGGCCAACGCGCCCTCCGCTCGCTCGACCATGAGCAGCACAACCTGCGCGCCGCCGTCGAGTGGTCCAGAGCTGCCGTGGACCCGACGATCGGTCTGGCGATCCTCGGTGCGAGCTGGCGCTGGTTCCAGCAGCGCGGCCGCCTTCGGGAGGGTCGTTCCTGGCTGGCTGACCTGCTCGCCGTGCGGGACGTCGAGGTCGACCCGAACGTGCGGCTGGCGGCCCTTTCGGCGGACGGCGGGCTCGCGTACTGGATGGAGGACTTCGAAGGGGCCAGGGTTGCCTACGAGGAGCGACTCGAGCTGGCCGAGGCCACCGGCGACCCGCGCCTCATGGCCGACGCCACGTACGACATCGGCTTCCTCTTTGCTGTCTCGGAAGATCCGGAGCAGCTACGGCGCTACGAGACACGATCGCTGGAGCTGTATCGGAGTCTCGGAGACGACGCCGGGGTCCTCCGTGCAGAGCAGGCGCTCGTGCTCGGCGCCTTCCTCGACGGCGAGTACGCGGCTGCGCGGAACGTTTCTGAGGGACACCTTGCCAAGTTCCGCGAGCGCGGCTCGTCGTTCCAGGTCGCCGACACGCTCACGCTGCTGTCGGGAATCGACTTCCAGATGGGCAACCCGGTTGGGTCATGGCGGCGGGTCACCGAGGGCCTGTCGATCTTCGCGGAGCGTGATGCGGCCTCCGGGATCGCCCGAGCGCTTGGAATGGCAGCCCTGCTCCAGGTCCGCTACGGCGACGCGGAGCTGGGGGCGCGGATCGTGGGTGCGACACTCGAGCTGCAGCGCCAGAAGAACGTGATGATCGCGCCGACGCGCGTCCTGCACCTGCCTGAGCCGGCCGTGCTCGCGACCGATCGCCTAGGCCGCGAGCGTGCCGAAGCGCTTTTCGAAGAGGGCGCCGCGCTCCCGGT
>DASXSA010000113.1:0-18092 GCA_036506235.1 Candidatus Limnocylindrales bacterium
GGCTGGTCGAGGACCTCACCGACGACGACCTCGCGAAGCTTCGCCGAGGCGGGCACGACTACCGGAAGGTCTTCGCCGCCTACAAGTCCGCGGTCGAGCACCGCGGCGCGCCGACCGTGATCCTCGCCAAGACCGTCAAGGGCTGGACGCTGGGACCGGGTGTCGAGGCGCGCAACATCACCCACCAGGCGAAGAAGCTGACCGAGGCCGAGCTCAAGGTCTTCCGCGACCGCCTCGAGCTGCCGATCCCCGACGACCAGCTCAAGGAGGCGCCGTACTACCACCCGGGCCCGGATTCCGAGGAGGTCCAGTACCTCATCGAGCGCCGGCGCACGCTCGGCGGCCCGCTGCCGAAGCGGACCGTGCATCCCGTCGAGCTCCCGGCGCCAAAACCGACATTCGACGCGGAGTTCGCGGCCGGCTCCGCAACGCCGGTGTCGACCACGATGGCCTTCACCCGCCTGCTGCGCAACCTGATGCGCGACAAGGAGATCGGCTCACGGATCGTGCCGATCATCCCCGACGAGGCGCGCACCTTCGGCATGGACCCGCTGTTCAAGGAGGTCGGCATATACGCCGCGCTCGGGCAGCGTTACGAGCCGGTCGACTCCGACCTGGTGCTCAGTTACCGCGAGTCGACCGACGGCCAGGTCCTCGAGGAGGGCATCACCGAAGCCGGCTCCATGGCCTCCTTCCAGGCGGCGGGCACCGCCTACGCGACGCACGGCCTGACGACGATCCCGTTCTACATCTTCTACTCGATGTTCGGCTTCCAGCGGACCGGCGACCAGATCTGGGCCTTCGGCGACGCCCGTGGCCGCGGCTTCCTGATGGGCGCGACGGCCGGCCGAACGACGCTGACCGGGGAAGGCCTGCAGCACGACGACGGCCACTCGCACGTGCTCGCGTCCACGGTCCCGAACCTGCGCGCCTACGACCCGGCCTTCGCCTACGAGCTCGCCGCGATCGTCCGCGCGGGCATCGAGCGGATGTACGTGAAGGGCGAGGACATCTTCTACTACATCACGCTCTACAACGAGAACTACTCCATGCCGAAGAAGCCGGACGGCGTGGACGAGGCGATCGTGAAGGGCCTGTACCGGCTCCGCGAGGCGCCCGAAAACGGGCAAAAGTCGCTGCGCGTCCGCCTCGTCGGGAGCGGCTCCATCCTCCAACAGGTGCTCGCCGCGCAGGAGCTGCTGGCCGAGAAGTTCGGCGTCGGGGCCGACGTCTACAGCGCGCCCTCCTTCCAGCAGCTGCGTCGGGAGGCACTCGGTGTCGAGCGCTGGAATCGCCTGCATCCCGAGGACCCGCCGCGCCAGCCGTACGTGTCCCAGGTGCTGGGCCCGGACGGTGGACCAATCGTCGCCGCGACCGACTGGATGCGGGCTCTTCCGGACATGGTCGCCCGCTGGCTGCCCGAGCCCTACATCTCGCTCGGAACGGACGGCTTCGGCCGGAGCGACACTCGCGAGGCCCTGCGTTCCTTCTTCCAGATCGACCCGCCCGCGATCGCAGCCTCAGCCCTGGCTGCGCTGTCGCGCACCGAGGGCCTGACTGAGCGCAAGGCCGCCAAGGCGATCAAGGAGCTGGGCATCGATCCCGAGGCGCTCGATCCGCTCACGGTCTGAGGCCCGCGTCAAGGCAGCCGCACCGAAAAACACCCTGGTGAAAGCGCGCCTGACCCGCGAATGCAAGCGCGGTTGACCATCGTCTGAAAGGGCGGATACCATCGCGGTATGGAAGTAGGCGCGATCTCCAGCGGGCTCGTCACCGGTTTGCGCGAAGGCGTCGAAGCGGCGCTCATCGTGAGCATCGTCCTCGCCTACCTGGCGCGGACGGACAACCTCCGCTTTGCGGGCAGAATCTGGCTGGGAGTCGCCGCGGCAGTCGCCACGAGCGCGGCGCTCGGGGTCGTCCTGTTCGTGACGGTCGGCGAGTTGCCGGAGCCGTACGAGCAGATCTTCGAGGGCGCGACGCTCCTCGTGGCCGCCGGGATCGTCACCTGGATGCTGTTCTGGATGCGCCGCGCGGCGGCCAGCGTCAAGGGCGAGCTCCACGTCGCGCTCGGTCGGGCGCTGGGGGAGGGGAGCGCGTGGGGGCTGACGGCGCTCGCGTTCAGCGCGATCCTGCGCGAGGGCATCGAGACCTCGGTGTTCCTCGTCGCCCAGGTCACCGCCGCGAGCAGCGCGACCGGTGGCGCCGGGGGTGCGCCCGGAGGCTGGGGCGTCCTGCTCGGGGCCCTCGCCGGCCTGGGGATCGCCGCGTTCCTCGGCGTCGGCTTCTATCACGGCAGCCGCCGGATCAACCTGGCGCGCTTCTTCCGCTGGACGGGGATTGCCCTGATCGTGATCGCGGCCGGGCTCGTTGGGCGCGGGATCCACGAGTTCGCGGAGATCGGGCTGATCGGGCAGTGGACGCAGCAGGCGTTCGACCTGTCGGCGGTTCTACCGGATGACGTCGGGCTGGGAGCCTTCCTCCGGGCCGTCGTCGGGTACGCCGCGGCGCCCGAGATCATCACGCTCGTCGCCCAACTCGGTTATCTGCTGATCGTGCTGGTCCTCTACCTGCGACCGACGGCGCCGCTTATCGCGGCCACGCCGAGTCCAGTCTCGCCCGCGCAGCCCCGCCCGTAGCGGGCTCCCACCGGGGCTAACGCGCCGTGACCTGGAGCAGCTCTCCACCGGCCAGGTCGGTCAGGTAGAGCTCTCCCGCCTCGTCCTCGCCGAATGAGCTGAGTTCCTTGCCGCTCTCCAGCGCGACGCGGGAGTCGGCGCCCGTTTTCGCCGAGGACGACAGGAGACGGATCTGGCCCGAGCATTCGTCGCCGAAGACGTAGCCGCCGGTCAGCGGGGGAAACTGCGACCCGCGGTAGACGTAGCCGCCGATCACGGCGCAGTTCCCGCTCGAGTGGTCGTACTCTGTAACCGGCAGCACGTAGGGCGTCCTGTCGCACGCGTTTCCCGACGGGTAGCAGTGCGCGCCCTCCATGATGTTCCAGCCGTAGTCGGCGCCGCGCCCGAGGCCGTCCTCCTGCGTAGCGCGGTCGACCTCCTCGAACCGGTTCTGGCCCACGTCGCCGATCCACAGGTCGCCATTTCCCCGATCGAAGGAAAAGCGCCACGGATTGCGGAGGCCGTACGCCCAGATCTCGGCTCGGTCCGAGCCGCCGTCGGTGAACGGGTTGTCATCCGGGATGCCATACGGGAGGCCGGAGGCGGGGTGGTCCACGTCGAGACGCAGGATCTTGCCGAGCAGCGTGTCGAGCCGCTGTCCGTTGCCCATCGGGTCGCCGCCGGAGCCGCCGTCGCCCATCCCGATGTACAGGAACCCGTCGGGGCCGAAGAGCGTGCCGCCGCCGTTGTGGTTGGGGAACGGCTGGTCGATGTGGAGCAGAACCTTCTCGCTAGCCGGATCGGCGCGGTTCGGATCGCCGCTCGTGCCGCCGCGGTACTCGGCGATGACCGTGTCGCCCTTGAGGTCGGTGTAGTCGACGTAGAACCGGGACTCGCCGGATTTGCCGTAGCCGGGATGGAAAGCGAGGCCCAGCAGTCCACGCTCCCCGCCGTCGCTGATGCGATCACGGATGTCCAGGAACGGCTGGCTGGCGAGTTTCCCGTTCTGGACGATCCGGATCCGGCCGGCCTGCTCGATGACGAAGAGCCGTCCGCTGCCGTCGCCGGCGTTGCCGACGAAGACCGGCGAATCGAGCCCCGTCGCAATCGACTGGAGGGCGATCCGCACCGACGACAGGTTCCCGGAAGGGCCCGCGGAACTCCCCGATGGGTTCGACCCGCTCGCGGACGGACTGGTGGACGTCGTCGCCGAGGGCGAGGCCGACCGCGGTACGGCCGTCCGAGGTGACGACGGAGCCCGCGGCGTCGGTTCGATCCGGCTCACGAGCAGCACCGCGAGCACGACGCTCGCGGCAGCGACCAGCGTCGCGAGGACGCGCACCCGGGGGTTCACCGGGCCGATGCTACCCTGCCGCCCCACCGAGGAGGTCCCGATTGAACTCGTTCGAGATCCACCGGCTCAGGCTGGAGCGCGAGGCGACCGGGCGCGCCTACCTCGAGTTCCTGCGCGCTCCCGACCTCAGCCTCGGCCTCTACGTCCTGCCCGCGGGTGGCCGCGACCCCCAATCACCGCACACCGAGGACGAGGCCTACTACGTGGTCTCCGGCCGCGCTCGCGTGCGCGTCGGCGCGGAGACCCAGCTGGTTGGCCCTGGCTCGATTGTCTTTGTCGAGGCCGGCATCCCGCACCGTTTCGAGGAGATCGAGGAGGAGCTGACCGTGCTCGTGGTCTTCGGGCCGGCCGAAGGCTCTCGCAAGCAGGACCGGTCGAATGAGGCGGCGACGCGGGAGGACGCTACGCGCTGACTGACCGACCCTGAGTCGCCAGCACCCGATCGCGCAGCTGCAGCGCGAAGCCCGGGGTCCTGCCGGTCTCGTCGTGGCGAAAGAACACGAAGGCGTCAAGGCCGCCGTCCAGGAAGGGTGCGATCCGATTGGACCACCCTTCAATCTCGGCCTCCTCGTAGGTCTCGCGACGCAGGCGCAGGTACAGGAACGGCCCGGTCACGATGATCGGCGGCACGGCTTCGCTCTCCGGCAGCTCAGTTGTACAGAGTGCGGCCCGGGCCGAGCGAAGGAGCTCGAACGTCTCGTCGACGTGCCAGGAGGGATCCTGGAACTCCATGACGAGCGGCAGGTCGCGCGGCCACCAGGCCAGCAGGTGCCCGAGCCGCTCGTCGTCCCGAACCACGTTTGCCGGCACCCGGTAGAGGACGGCCCCGAGCCGCTCGCCGAAAAGCCGGTAGGGAGGAGTCAGCCAGGCGACCGATCCCTGCGGGTCGGCGAGCAGCGCGCGCATCGAGCCGCCCTTCTGCGCCTTCACAGCGAAGCGGAAGTCGCGCGGCGTCGCGGCCAGCCAGGTCGCGACCTTCGACTCGGTCGGCTGCTGGTAGAAGGTGTTGTTCAGCTCGCACGCGGAGAGCTGCTTCGCGTAGTAGTCGAGGAAGCCGGACGGCCGCAGGTCGGGCGGGTAGAAGCGCGGTGACCAACCCGGATAGGCGAAGCCACTCGTCCCGACGTAGAGATTCCCGGCCACCGTGGCAGGATACGTCGACGCCCATGCCACTCAGCGATTCGCTCGTCACCGCCCTGCGTTCCGAGTTCCCGGCCCTCGATCGGGCGGACGAGGAGCGGGCCGACGACGATCGGCCGACCGTCTTCTTCGACGGGCCCGGCGGCACGCAAGTGCCCCGGCGGGTGATCGACGCCGTTGAGCGCTACTACCTCACCGCGAACGCCAATTCGGGCGGCGCGTTCGCGGCCAGCGAGCGCAGCGACGCGATGGTGGACGAAGCCCGCGCGGCCGCCGCCGATTTCCTGGGCGCCGGGAGTCCCGACGAGATCAAGTTCGGCGCGAACATGACGACCCTGACATTCCACCTCAGCCGGTCGATCGGGGCGTCGCTGCGGCCGGGCGACGAGATCCTGGTCACCGGGCTCGACCACGACGCCAACGTGTCTCCCTGGCGCGCGATCGCCGACGACCGCGGACTGATACTGCGGACTGTCGATATCCAGGTCGAGGACTGCACGCTCGACCTCGCGGACTTCGAGGCCAAGGTCACCGACCGAACGAAGCTGGTCGCCTTCGGCTGGGCATCGAATGCCGTCGGCACGATCAACCCCGTCCGGGATCTCGTCCGTCGCGCCCACGCGGCCGGCGCGCTCACATATGTCGATGCCGTCCACTACGCACCCCACGGGCCGATCGACGTCTCCGCGTTGGACACCGACTTCCTGGTGTGCTCCGCCTACAAGTTCTTCGGGCCGCACGCCGGGATCCTGTACGGTCGCTCCGAGGTCCTCGACCGGCTGCCGGCCTACAAGGTGCGGCCGGCCCACGACCGCTTCGAGACGGGCACGCCCAATTTCGAAGGCATCGCCGGCGTCGCCGGAGCGATCGACTACCTCGCCGCGATCGGGGTGCGCGTGGCGATTGACCCGGCGGGCGGGACGGCGGGCGGCAACGGTGCGACTGCTTCCGGCCGGCGCGCAGCGCTCCTGTCGGGCATGCAGGCCATCCGCGAGTACGAGATGAGCCTCTACCGCCGGCTCCACGAGGGGCTCGTGGCGCTTCCGGGCATTCGGATCTGGGGCATCGCCGATCCCGAACGGTTCGACGAGCGAACGCCGACCGCCGCCATCACGCTGGACGGATTGGCCCCGCGGGAGGCTGCCCGGCTTCTCGGCGACCAGGGCATCGCCGTCTGGGACGGTGACTTCTACGCCCAGGGCCTGATCGAGCGGCTCGGGCTCGCCGAGACCGGTGGCCTGCTCCGGATCGGTCTGGTGCATTACAACACCGCTGCGGAAGTCGACCGCCTGCTCGAGGCGGTCGCGGGGATCCTCGAACGTCACCCGTCGGTGGCAAATGCCCGAGGCTGAAGCCGTCGCCCTCCGCGCGCCGGGCGCCGGCAGGTTCGGAGCCCAGAGCATGGTCGCGCCGCTCCGCGAGGTGCTGGTCAAGCGTCCCGGGCCGGCCTTCGGTCGCGCATTTGACGACCGTCCCCATGGCTACCGGCACCCGGTCGATCTCTTGCGGGCGCAGCGCGAGCACGACGCCTTCGTCGAACTGCTGCTCCGGCTCGGCGTCAGCGTCCGCTACCTCGAGGCCGAGCACGACAGTCCCGACCTCATCTACCTGTTCGATCCCCTGCTGGTGACGGACCGGGGCTCCATCGTCCTGCGCCCGGGCAAGAGGAGCCGGCAGGGGGAAGAGGCCACCGTGGAAGCCTGGACCAAAGCCGCCGCGATCCCGACGATCGGCCGGATCGAACCGCCGGGCACGGTCGAGGGCGGCGACACCTTCTGGCTGCGGCCCGATCTCCTGTGCATCGGTCGCTCCCTGCGGACGAACGACAACGGGGCCCGCCAGCTCGCGGCGCTCGTCGGTGGGGACGCGCGGATCTTCGACGTTCCGTTCGGCGAGGGGCCCGCCGAGTGCCTGCACCTGCTGAGCGTCATCTCGCCCGTCGCGGAGGACCTTGCGGTCGTCTACCTGCCGCTGTTGCCGGCCGGTCTCTACGAGCTGCTCGCCGGGCGCGGGATCGACCTGATCCCCGTGCCGCCCGAGGAGTTCCCGACCCTGGGCTGCAACGTGCTGGCGGTTCGTCCGCGAGAGGTCGTGTTGGCGCGGGGCAACCGCGTGACCGAGCGCCGGCTGTGCAAGCGCGGCTGCGAGGTGCACACGTACGAAGCGCTCGAGATCGGCCTCAACGGATCCGGCGGACCGACCTGCCTGACCCGGCCGATCCTTCGGGGCTAGCGTTCACCGAGCCCCGCGACCGACCCCGATTGGCTCCGCCTCGCCGGCCGGGCCGGTCTCAGATCGTCTGGCCGCGAATCCGGTAGATCGCTCCGCCGGCCAGGTCCGCCGCGTAGAGCTCGCCGGTCTCGCCTTCGCCGAAACTGCTGATGTTGTACGGCGTGTCGATCATCTGGACCGCGGTCTGCGTGTTGGGTCCTCCGGCCACCAGCGCCCAGATGCGGCCGGAGCAGTAGTCCCCGAAGAAGTAGCCGCCGACGAGCATCGGGTAGTCGTTACCGCGGTAGACGTAGCCGCCCGTTACGGAGCAGCCGAAGCTGTGCGAGTAGACCGCCATCGGCAACATCTTGCCGCTCGTGTTGCAGCCGCTCGGCGGGTTGTAGCAGGCACGTCCCTCCATCACCCGCCAGCCATAGTTACGTCCGCGGCCGGCGCCTGCGGACTTCGGGGCACGGTCGATCTCCTCCCAGTTGTCCTGGCCGACGTCGCCAATCCACAGGTCGGCGGTCTTTCGGTCGAACGAAAAGCGCCAGGGATTTCGCAGCCCGTACGACCAGATCTGGTCGAGGCCCGTTCGGCCGACGAACGGGTTCGAGCTGGGGATGGCGTACTGCAGGCTGCCGGTCCGGTGGTTGACGTCGATCCGCAGGATCTTGCCGAGCAAGGTGTTGAGGCTCTGTGCCCGATTGCCCGGGTCGCCGGCGCTCCCGCCGTCGCCCAGGGCGATGTACAGGAAGCCGTCGGGTCCGAACGCGAGCTGGCCGCCATTGTGGTTGGCATACGGCTGGGTGACGCGCAGGAGGATCCGTTCGCTCGTGCTGGCGCGATTCGCGTTCGTAGAGGACCGGTGGTACTCGGCCACCACCGTGTTCCCGTTGATATCGGTGTAGTCGACGTAGAACTTGCCGTTCGACTTGTAGGAGGGATGGAAGGCAAGCCCCAGGAGGCCGCGCTCGCCGCAGCAGCTGACGCGCGTGTGGATGTCGAGGAACGGTGTCGCGAACAGTGTCGAGGCCTTGATGATCCTGATCCGCCCGCCCTGCTCGACGACGAACAGGCGATGAGTCCCGTCGCGGGCGTTCGTGATCCCGACCGGCGAACTGAGGCCGCCGACGAGGCGAGTCAGGGTGAGGCGCGCGTGGGCCGGGTCGAATGTGGTCGCGGCGCGGGCGGGGGCTGCCGGCGCTGCAGTCAGGATGGCACCGAGCGCCATGGCCAGGGCGGCCGCCGCGAGCGTGCGTGGCCGGGTCCGGTCGCGACTCATCGCCACGTTGTTCAGGATGCTTCCTCCTCCTCGATGTCTTCCGTCCCCCAATGGTCCCGCGCTGGTCTGGAAGGGTGGTCGAGTCGGGGAGGCCTCAGGTGTCCGCGCCGGCGACCTTCGACAGGGCCGAGCGCAGCCCGTCGAGCTCGGTCGGATCCATCCGGCTCGTGAAGTGGCGCTGGATTCCGCGGAGGTGGACCGGGCTGACCTGGCGGAGCCGCTCCAGTCCGTCATCCGTCAGGTGCGCGAACGCGCCGCGGCGATCCGTCGCGCACTCGCGCCGCTCGACGAGCCCGGCGGCCTCGAGTCGGTCGACGCGACGGGTCATGCCACTCCGGCTCAGCACCACCCGATCGGCCAGGTCGCTCATTCGAAGGGTGCGGCCCGCACGTGCGAGGGTCACCAGCACGTCGTAATCGGCGATCGACATGCCGGTCTGCGACTCGAGCTCCGAGCCGAGGCGTCGGATTACCGCTGCGTGCGCCTGCAGGAACGTCGCCCAGGCCGAAAGCGCCGTTTCGTGCTGTCGGGTTGGCGTGTCGCGTGTTCGCCGGCTAGGGGCAACTTCTGGTGGTCGGGCTACTTCGGTCATCTGCTCGCAGTGCGGAGAGGCCCAGGATCCCGGTCGGGCCTGCGTGCGGCCTCGGGCAGCTTACCACCGGTAAATGGGCATTTCCGGGTGGCCGGCACGCCTCTACCAGCCAAGCGCAAGCTGCTGATTCGCATCTCTCGGGCCAGCGGCCGCAACCGGAATCCCGGCCCGTTCGTCGCCGGCTGCCTGCTCCGCCGCGACCTCGACGAGCCGGCACAGCGCATTCGCGAGGCGCACCTGTTCCGGCGTGCGGGGCGACACGACCAGGAGCTCCGGGCTGCACACGAGCACGGCGAGGCTGCGGGCACGGGAGACGGCGACGTTCAGCCGGTTGCCCGAGTAGAGGAAGTCGATGTCTCTCGGAGCGTCGGCCGGACTCGAGGTGGCCATCGAGTAGATCGCGACCGGCGCCTCCTGGCCCTGGAACTTGTCGACGGTCCCGACCCGCACCAGTCTGCCGGTCGACTTGAGAACCGCCTGCCGGATGGTCTGGACGTGTGCGTTGTACGGGGCGACCACGAGGATGTCGTCGGGCGTCAGCCGGCGCCGGCGGCCGTTCCGGTCCGTCCACTCACGTCCCAGGAGGGCCGCGACCTCCCCGGCAACGGCCCGCGCCTCCTGGCGTGATCGCGCCGAGTTCCCCTCGTGCACGACGGGGATGTAACGAATTCCGGCGGCCGCCGCGCCGCCGCGGCCGGCGGCTGAGGGCCCGAGCAGCTGGCGGTCGTTCGCTTCGGCCGGGGCGAGCCGCCCCTCGTAGAAGATCTCCGACACGTAGTCGTTCACGAGCGGATGGAGCCGGTACGTGGTGGGCAGGAAGAGCCCGCGCGTTGGCGGGATGGTCAGCGCCTCGCCGATGACGTGCTCGAGCGCCGATTTCTCGGCCCCTTCCGGGTGGATGCCCTGCGAGACCTGGGGCAGCTGGTTCGGGTCGCCCAGCAGCACGCACGATCGGGCACAGCCGCCCATCGACACGACATTCGCCAGCGAGGCCTGCCCGGCTTCGTCGACGAACAGGACGTCGAGCTGGTCTTCCATCTCCTCGCGGGCGAACAGCCACGAGGTCCCTCCGGCCACGTCGTAGCGGCCCAGCGACAGGCCGTCCTCGACTTCGCCGTTATCGTTGGTCAGCGTCACGCCGTCGGCGGTGGATGCATCCTCGCCGCGATCGCACTTCTGCACGATCCGAACGGTCAGCCCGGCCTCGGCCGCCGCCTTCGCCACCTCGTCGAGCATGTTCGAGATCGCGCGATGTGACTGGGCGGTCACGCCGACCCTGCGCCCCTGGCCGACGAGCGCCACGATCATCCTGGCCCCGGTCCACGTCTTGCCGGTGCCCGGCGGTCCCTGGACGGGGAGAACCGTCTCGTCCAACGCGACGGCGATACGTACCGCCGCCTCGATCGGCTGCTCGCCCGTGCCGAGAAGCTCGCCGCCATCCGTATGGCCGGCAATCCTCGGCGGAGCTTTGAGAATCAGCTCGCGAACTGCCCGGTACGGGCCCGGACCGCCGATCCCATGCTCGATCACCCAGGCCGCGATGCGACCCAGCGCATCGCGCATCACCCCTCCGCCGAAGGGGGCGCCAGGAAGCAGGGCTCGCGGATGCTCGTCCGCCCGCGCGAGACCGCGCAGGAGGTCGATCGTCCCGGCGACATCATCGAGCGCAACGACCTCGCCCGCGGTTCGGGGACGCAGGTCGGGGTCGTCCGCGGGGCTCATCGGCTTGTCCCCGACCTTGATCTTGTAGTCCTGGGCGGGATCGAACGAGTAGCGCTGGATGACCGATTTCTTCGACTGCCCGATCTCGTCCACGTAGCGCAGGTCGCCGATCGCGTCCGCCGACTCCACGAGCTCCTCGGGCGCCTTCCGGAGCAGGTCGTACCACAACCACCACGCGGGCTTCTCCTCCCGCCGGTGCCAGTCGAGAAGCTGGGCCAGGAGCCAGCGCCCCTGCTGCTCGACCGTCCGTTCGGCGGCGTCGACCGGAACGTCGCGCGTCAGCGCGTCGACGCGCGCCTTCGTCTCGGCCTGCCGTGCCGCCAGCTGTTCGGATGCCTGGCCGTCTTCGGGCTGCGGGCGCGGGAGACTCCAGCCCTCGGTCGCGATCGCGCCGGCGCGGAGGTCTTCGAGCCATGACCGGAGCCGGAAGGTGGACACGCAATCGTCGCGGTTGTAGGCAGCCAGCTCGTCGAGCAGGCGCTGCTCGCGAGTAGCCAGCCACTCTTCGTACTGCACCACGGAGAACCCTGCCTCGGTGACCGGACCCTCCCGGTCAGGCAGGTAGAACTTCTCGATCTTCTTGAGCGAGTAGGACTCCACCGAGGCGCGGATTCCCTGCCGGACGGCCTGGTACAGGTCGACGAACACGCCTCCGCGGAGCAGCCGATCGACTTCGTCCTCCCGGGTCGCGTGGCGCTGCATGAGCCGCTTCACGGCCGTCGGCTCGTACGGCGCGTAGTGGTAGACGTGCATCGCCGGGTCCCGGTCGAGCCGCTCGATGACGAGGTCCACGAACGTCTCGAAGGCGGCCCTCTCGGACGCGCGGTCGTGGGCCCACAGCGCCCGGTAGACGGGCTCTCCGTCAACCAGCTCGACCACGCCGAGCAGGTATTCAAGGCCGCCGTCCATCGCCCACGGGTCGGCTTCGATGTCGAAGAAGACGTCGAGCGGGCTGGGCTCGGGCAGCGCCGCGAGCCCCCGTCCCGCCTCGTCCTCCAGCGGCGGGATGAGCTCGTAGAGCAGGCTTCCGGACCTGCGACCGGCGAGCTGCAGGCGAGCCTGTTCGCGGAGGCGTGTCAGCGGGCGAGGATTCATCTCGGCGACGCGCCGATCGGGCGGGAGCTCGGCGAGGAGGGTCAGTGTCGGGAGATGATCGTCGCGCAGGCGCTCCTCGTGGAGCCGGCTCATCCCGGCCACGAGCGAAAGGTGATCGTCCATGCGGCGGCGGTCCATGCACATCGGGTACCAGACGCAGACCGCGCAGTGGTCGACGGGCTCGGGGTAGGTCGGCGGCGTGTTCCCGTTCCCGAAAACTCGTGTCTCGAAGCGCCGCTTCGCCGTCCGGAAGAACGCCGAGTAGTCGGCCAGCCGGTGCTGATGCGAGATGCCGTCTCCAGTCACGACGTGGACGTGCTCTGGCTGGATGCCCTGCAGGCGCTCCAGCCCCTCGGCGTAGACGCACATCTGGATGATCGCCGCCGCTTTCACCCGCCTCGAGAGCTTGGTGTCGGCGATCTCGTAGCTCCACGATCCCAGACGACTGGGGGTCTCGACACGGATCAGGAAGTCTGCGTGACCCCGCCAGCGCCCGTCGAAGAACGTCGCCTGGTAGATGACGTCGACGCCGTCCTCCATGGCGGCCAGCGTCTCCGCCTGGGCCGCGCGCAGCTGGTCAGGAGTCCGCAGGTCCTCCTGGCTGATCTCGCGGACGCTCCGTCCCTCCGCGCGCAGGCGCTCCAGGTACTCGCGCTCGTGGCGATCGCCGTGCTCCTGCATGAGCTTGACGGTGGGATCGTCGGCGCGGTCCGGCGGACGCTCCCACAGGCCCTCGATCCGGCCCAGCTCGAGCGTCGCGAGGTGATCGCAGGCCAGGTAGCCGATGAGGTCTGTGGCGCTGACGATGACGGTCCCGTCGACGAGCTGCACGAGGCTCCCTGCTGCGGTCGCTGACGTTCGTCAGCGTACCGGAGGGCCGTGCCACGTCAGGTGGCACAGAGTGGGCCGTTCTTGCCTTGTCCCAGGGGCCTCGCCGGGCGAGGCCAGGTCTAGTTCGTCCGGGGCAGGCGCCGCGTGTAGCCACAGACCGGACAGGTTGCGCTGCCCGCTGTCTGGTCTGGCACGAGGAAGCTCGCACAGCCGTTGGTCCGGCAGTAGAGCATGGAGGCGGCCGCGTTGCGTCGCCGCAGCCGGCGCATGGCACTCTGGCGCCGGTTGAGATTGGTTGTCGCGTTTCGCGAAAGCATGTGTGACGTTGTTCCCTTCGTGGCCTTCGCGCCGCGGCGTATGTCAGCTCGCGGTGGCGATCCGGCCGGTGGCCCGCTCCAACGGTTCATTCCCTGTGGAACCGGAGCGGGAATTCCTTCTCGGTGACGCGGGAGCGCAGTGCTGGTGCTCTGACCGCGATCTCTCTTCCGAGTTCTGTCGATGGTCGAAGCATGCCGACCGGTCGAGCGCCTGTCAAACGATCAGAACGGCGGCCACGGGATGGCCGGCCGATCCGGGTCCGGACGGGGGAAGCGGCCACTGCGCAGCAGGTCATCCAGCCGGGCGGTCGTGGCGGTCACCTCGATCGGCGCGAGAAGCGCCCCGAGCTCCGCGCCGAGCGGACCGTCCATCCCGTCGCGGAGGCGGCCAAGGACCTCCAGCTCGTCCCCGGAGAAGTGCTGCGAGCGCCAGTTCCAGAGCACTGTCCTGAGTTTTGGCTCCTCGGAAAAGCAGATCCCGTGGTCCACGCCGTAGACGTGGCCTCCGGCTACCGGGAGCAGGTGGCCCGCCTTTCGGTCGGCATTGTTCGCGATGACATCGAAGAGGGCCATCCGGCGCAGGCCGGGGTCGCCGACCCGGATGAGATCGAACGGATCGACGCGCGGTTCGACCTCGATCCACAGCTGGACCATCCCGCTTCCGAACGGGCCGTCGCGCAGGACGGTCGGGGGCACGATCGCCCAGCCGGTCGCCTCCGACAGCGCGTGGGCAGCCACTTCCCGGTGGGCCAGGGTGCCGTCGGGGAAATCGTCGAGCGGTCGCTCGCCCAGGATCGGCTTGTAGACACAGATCGCGGTCTGATCGGGTTCGGGGTCGGGGCAGTGACGCGTGACCGTGCAGTAGAGCGCGTTGTTGGACGAGGCAATCAGCCGGCCCACGATCTCCAGCTCGCCTTCGCGCAGCAGGGCCAGGGACGTGCCCGGGTCGATCGGCGTTGCGGGCTCAGGATCGCGCAGGAGACGCCTCGATCAGTTGACGTAGCCGCCATCGCGGCGAGGACAGAGATGGCCCTGCGGATCGAGCGGCTGGCCACAGAACGGGCACGGAGGGCGCCCGGCCGCCACGACCGCGGCGGCACGCTGGGCGAAGGCACGCGCGGCCGCTGCCGTGAGCCGGACCCGCACGACGTCCGGGCCGTCTTCGGCGTCGTCTTCGATCTCGGCCGCCTGCGCCGCCGCCTCCAGGTCTTCGTCGCCAGTTTGTTCGCGGGCCTCGATCGTCACTTCCTCCCTGTCGCCGTCCCAGGTGATCGACAGCGTTCCGGCACGGAACGCTTCATTCAGGGGCTCGTCGAGCGGCTCGACGTCCTGCTGGCCTGCGGCACCGCCCGTATCCGCCAGCCCGCGCCGGCCGAGCTCGTCGAGGAGCAGTGCCAGCCGGTCGGCCAGGACGGCCACCTGCGCCTTCTCGAGGACGACGCTGACCACGCGTTCGCCTTCGCGGGCCTGGAGGAAGAACGTTCGCGAGCCGGGCTGCCCGACTGTCCCGGTCACGAAGCGCTCTGGTTGTTCGAAGTAAAAGATCCGCCGGGGCATCGCCTCGACTCTACACCGTCGGCCCTCGAGGCCCGCTCGAGCGACTTCCTCGGGCCCTCAGGCGGCAGATCCTCCGGCGACCGCCCGCCGGGCCAGCCGGTCGTACGTGAGCTCGCTTCGCAGCCGTTGCTCTGCGGCCGCGCGATCCGGGATGTCGAGGCGGTCGATCGCGAGGAGCGCTGCGCCCAGGACGGGAGGCGCCGTGAGCGGTGTTACATGCGCCCGAGGTGCGAATTCCTTGATCCCCGTCCGGATGCGCTCGCGGAAAACCGCGTCGGTCGTCCGGAAGACGCCGCCAGAGAGGACCACGTCGACCTCCAGGCGCGAGAGGTGGAGCTTGAGGACGGCCGAGCGCGCGATCAGCACTGCCTCGTCCGCGATCCAGTCGACAATTCCTCTCGCGACCTCGTCCCCCCGCGTCGCGGCATCGAACACGACCGGTGGCAGCTCGTCCAGCCGGTCCGCGTCGATGCGGTCCTCGTAGATGGCGCGGGTGAGATCGAGCGGCCGCTTCAGACCGAAGTAGCCCGGGACGGCTCGCTCGAGCACGGTCCGCGGCCCGCGGCCGTCGCGGGCCCGAACGGCAGACGCCAGGGCGCGCTGCCCGATGGCATGGCCGCCGCCATAGTCCCCGGACGTTGGGTCGCCCGGTGCGTGGATGAGCGAGCGGCCATCGGGCGCGATCGCCGCGACGTTGATCCCGTGGCCCATGACGACCGCGACACCCCAGCGCTTCGACGAGCCGGCACGGAGGCCGGCGAAGCCGTCGTTGAAAACGACACTCGTTTCGCTGATCTCCGCCCGCTGCAGGCCATTGCGCAGGATGCGAAAGTCGCTGGGGAAGTCGGCACCGGCCAGGCAGTAGACGCCGAGGCGGGCAATCGGCCCCTGGGGCGAGGCTGTCGAGAGGGCATGCTGTTCCCCACCGACTGACGTCGCCGACGGACTGTTTGCCTGGCATGCCGCCTCCCGCGCCAGCCGATCGAGCACGGCCATCCCTCGATCGACGCCGACGACCTGGTGCGAGCTCGAGGGACCCCGCAGGGCCCCGAGGACGTGGCCCGACTCGTCGACGACGGCCACATCCGTCTTCGAGTTGCCGCCGTCCACCGCGAGAATCGCGGCGGGCCAGGACGCAGCAGGCATCAGGGCCTGGCCGGGGCGATCGGGATATGCGTTTCGACGTCGGATGGTGCGGACGGCTCGCCCGGCTGCGCCAGCGCCAGGCCAGAGGGAGGCATCTCGTCGGCCTCGGGCGGGAGGTCGGCCGGGGCGTTCGGCAGAGCGTCGAGTCGGACGAACGTCGCGCCGCGATCTGCAAGCCGGAGGATCACGTTCTCGACCGACAGGGTCAGGCGAGGCCAGGTGTGGAGCAGGATCACGGCCCCGTCGCCGGCGGCCAGCGTCCCGGCGACCATCGCCTCCTCGACCTCCGGCGCGGTAGCCTCGGGGCGCCACTCCTGCACGTCGACGTGCCAGCCGACGTGCCGGTACCCGAACAGCTCGATCCGGTGCTGCAGCTTCGCGTCGTCCCAGCCCTCCCCGAAGGGCAGCCGGAACCAGGGCCGTGGGTCGACGCCGACGTAGTCGCGGATCACGGTCTCCGCCGAGCGGATGTCGATCTCGAAGCCGCTCCGCGACAGGAGCGGCATCCGGGCGTGGTAGAAGGAGTGGTTCCCAACGAGATGGCCGGCTTCCGGGATGCGCGCCGCCGTTTCGGGGAATGCCTCCACCCAGCGGCCCTGCAGGAAGAAGGCTGCGCGGATTCCGTGCCGGTCGAGCAGGTCGATCAGGCGTTCCTGGACACCCGGTGTGGTGGGTCGATCCGGGTGCTCGGCATCGAACGTCAGGGCAACCCGGAAACCGTCTATTTCTCGACCCCGGTGATCACGATGCCGCGCACGAAGAAGCGCTGGAAGATCAGGAACATGATCACGGGAATGGCCATCGTCATGACCGTTCCCGCCTGGATCAGGTTCGGGTTTCGAACGCCATGGATTCCGTTGAACCGCGCCAGGCCGACCGCCAGCGGCTGAAGGTCCTCCTGGCCCGCGAGGTAGATCAACGGGCCAAAGAAGTCATTCCACGTGTAAACGAGGTGGAAGATCCCGACCGCGATGATCGCCGGCACCGCCTGGGGCAGCACGACCGAGATCAGTGTTCGGAACGGCCCAGCACCATCGATGGCGGCGGCCTCGTCCATTTCACGCGGGATCGTCAGGAAGTACTGCCTGAGCAGGAAGACGTCGTAGGCGTTGGCGAAGAACGCGGGCACGAGCAGCGGAAGCCACGTTCCGACCCATCCCAGCTTGAAGAAGAGCGTGTAGGTCGGGATCACGGTGACGGCCGTGGGCAGGAAGATCGTCGCGATGAGGATCGTGAACAGCAGGCCCTTACCGGGGATCCGGAAGCGGGCGAATCCATAGGCGACGAGGGTGCAGCTCAGGACCGTCCCGATGGTCCCGATGATCGCCAACGCGATCGTATTGAACAGGAGCCGCGGGTAGTTCAGCTGATCCCAGACCTGCGCAAAGTTGTCGAGCTTTGGCGCCAGTTGCCAGGCGGGCTGCAACGTCCGCCATGAGCCTTGCCAGGTGATGAGACCGGCTCCCGGGTTGGCTGGATCGACGAACTGGCTCGAGGTTCGTCCTTTTCTGACGAGGGCAAGCTCCTTGATGCTTCCGTCGGTTGGCACCTGGAGGACGTCGTAGCTCTTGCCCTGGTAGGTGAACTGCCTGGGGTCCGCCGGCCAGACTGGGGACCCGACCTGCGTCACCTGCGCGGGGGTCTTGACCGAGATCGTCAAGGCACGGAAGAGGGGCGACAAAAAGCCGATCAACACGAGCGTCGTGATCCCGGTCACCAGGACGGCGAGGATGGCCTTGCGGGCGAACCGACTGCTGGCGTACTTCCGGCTCACCCTCCGCCCGGCCAACTCCGCTGCCACGCTCATGACTACCGCTCGCCGGCGTAGTACACCCATCGGCGTGCCGTCCCGAACAGGACGAGCGTGACCAGGAGGGTGATTCCGAACAGCAGCCAGGCCAGCGTCGCACCGTACGACATGTCCTGGTAGTTGAAGAACGTCTTGTACAGGTACAGGTTGAAGAAGTTGGTCGATCCGCCTGGTTCACCGGTCCCTTGCTTGAGCACGAGCGGGACGAGGAAGTATTGGAGGACTTCGACCAGCCCCAGGACCAGCGTGTAGAAGATGACCGGCGAGAGCATCGGCAGCGTCACGTGCCGCAATTGGGCCCATGCGCCCGCGCCATCGATCTTTGCGGCGTCATAAAGCTCGCTGGGGATGCCCTTCAGGCCCGCGAGATTGACGATCAGCCCGCCACCGATGCCCCAGATGCCGATGATGACCAGC
>DASXSA010000114.1:0-4360 GCA_036506235.1 Candidatus Limnocylindrales bacterium
GAGCCACAGCGGGGGCGGCGTGAAGTAGCTCAGAGACCGCGGATGCCACGCGTTGAGCTGGTGGGGCGCCAATCGGCGCGTGAATTCCCTGAGCACCTCCTCCGAGGGCTGGGGCGCCTCCGGTGCAGGCGCAGGGCGTCCGCCCGGGCCGAAGAAGAGACGCCGAAGCTCCTCGTAGCCGGCAGGTTCGCCGATTGCCCGCCGGAGTGCCTCGTCGTACAGGTAGTCGAGGGCCGTCCGCCAGGCATCGACGCCCAGCCGCTCGAGCGGTCTCCGGGACGTGGCCTCGTCGGTGATGCCGATGAGTTCCGGCTCGGGGTGCCAGGCAAAGCGCGGATCCGGGGGCATCCCGCGATGGTAGTGGCCGGCAGTCGCGAGGAGCGGTCCGCGGAGCGGCCCGCAGAGCCAGCGCCCGGCTGATGGGCAGCCGTCCTCTATCGTTTGGGAGTGACTTCGTCGATACCAGACCCCTCGCCGCCCCCTGCCCCCGATAGCCCGCCTCCCCCCGCCGACCCCCCTGCCCCCGATGGGCCGCCATCCACGGTCCGAAACGTTCCCTACAAGGGCGAACCTCTGGACGCGGCACGAGGGCCGGGCCTGGGCTGCTTCTGGCTGCAAATGGTCATCCTGGCCATCCTCATCGTGGTCACGCCGTTCAGCGTCTGGTGGGGCTGGCCCGACTGGCTGAGCGCGGCGCTGCTGTTCATCACGATCGGGTTCCTTCTCGTGGCCGGCCAGACGATGATCTTCCTGATGCGCCTGGTTGCCGCGGATCGCCGCTCGCGACGTCGCCCGCTCGCCAGCCGGACGCGAACGGTTGGCGAGCTCGAGGACGAGGTGGGCGAGCACAGCGAGGAGCCGGACTAGGCCTGCAGGACGGCCAAGGCGCCGAGCGCGCCATGCGACAATGACCGGCGCTATTCACCATGTTCGTCAGCCGCTTCCTGGAGGGGCGCCCGCAGCGTGCCTGTGCTCGCGACCTACTTCACCGTTCGCCGCGGCCGTGACCCGTTCTTCAAGTTCTTCATGCGCACGCTGTTTCCCCGGCAGGTGCGCGAGTACGAGCAGAAGTTCGGGATCCGATTCGTGGGCTGGTACAACGTGGCCTATGGCTGGGACTTCGATAACGTGATCCTGCTCGACCTGCCGGATTACGCGACACTGGACAAGCTCGAAGCGAACGAGGCGACGCGTGCCCTCGGGCATCGTGCCGGCGAGTGGCTGTTCGAACGGCACCACTCGATGTTCCTTCGAGAGCGAATGGGACCCGACCTCGAGTACCACGGCTACTAGCGGCCCGTCCCGGATGATCTCCGAGGCGGCCGACTGAAAGGAGGCGATCGGAATGGCAGCAAACCGGAACGACATGCTCGGTGAGCTGGCGGCCGACGCCGCCCTCGAGCGGGCCGACTTCATCGTCCAGGCGACAGACCAGCTGCGCGCCTTTCTCGAGCGCCACGAGGACCGCGTTCGCGAAATCGGCGGGCTGACGCTCATCGACGAGGACCCCGACTACCTCGCCATCGCACCCGATGGGTCATTCAGGAGCCGAAGCCGCTACCTCGACGAGGACACCGGCGAGTGGGTGAGCGAGACCGAGGTCATCGAGTCGGCCTCCGAGCTCGTCGAGCTCTACAACCCTGCCGACGTCTACTCGGCGTTCGCTGAGGCCTCGCGCGAGGCGGCCGGCCTGCGGCCCGAGCCGACCGCGACGGACGAGCTGCTCGACACCGCGGGCGTGTCGCCCGAGGAATCGGTTGCCCCCGGACTCGACGGCGAGGATCCCTACGCCGGGGCGGCCGACAAGTGGGCGGCAACCCAGGTCGAGGAGGAGCCGGCCGACGAAGACGCTGCGGCGCGCCGGCTGTACGACCTGGCGCTGTCGTTCCAGGAGCGCAGCCAGCGGACGGAGGCACGCCTGCTGGAGCAATTCGGCGATGCGTCGGAGCCCCTCACCGCCAAGGTCGGCGACCTCATCATCGTGGACGACGACGACGAGCGGCTGACCCTCCAGTCGTTCGGCGGATTCCGCGCGGAGGTCGTCCCCGAGGATTCGAACGGCGAATGGCGGACGCTCGGGACCCCGGACCAGCTCGTGGAGTTCTACGACCCGACCGACGTCTTCGGCGATCTGGCCGACGCCCTGGCGGAGGCCTACCCCGCCGTTGCCCCGGAGGAGGGCGAGGCGTCCGAGGGCGCCGACGACCTGGTCGACGGCGAGGGCCCCAGCGCTTCGACCGATGCGGCCGAGGACGAGACCGACGGCGGCGAAGACGACGGTGCCCACCGAAACGGGACGGGGGATCGCGGCCGCGGGTGAGCATGCGCCTGGCCGCAGCCGAGCTCGTCGATCAGCGCGAGATTCTTCCGGGCCAGTGGCTGCAGTCCTACCACGCCCCGTCGCTCACAGCCGGCGTGCGCGCCGGGCAGTTCGTCCACGTCCGGACGGGTGACTACGCGGGGCTCCTGCTGCGGCGACCGTTCTCGTTCAACACGGTGGACGCGGCGACCGGAATCCTGACGATCCACTTCCGGACCATCGGGCGCGGCACGGAGTGGCTGACGCGGTTGCGGCCAGGTGAATCCGTCGACATGCTCGGGCCGCTCGGCAAGCCGTTCGAGGTCGACCGCCGGAGCCGGCACGTCCTGCTGATCGCGGGCGGGCTGGGCATGGCCGGCGTCAGGTTGCTGGCCGACGAGGCACTCCGCGCGGGCCGCCAGGTCGTGATGCTGTTCGGCGCGGCGACGGCGCGCGACGTCTATCCCTCGTCACTCCTGCCCGACGAGGTGGAATACGTGGTCGCCACGGACGACGGGTCGATGGGTCACCACGGCTATGTGACCGACCTGGTGCCGGCCTACGAGGCGTGGGCCGACCAGGCGTTCGCGTGCGGACCGTTCGCAATGCTCCGCGCGCTTGCCTCGCTCGCCGCTGGACGTCGGGCACGCCTGGGCGTTGCGAGCCTCGGGCGCAAGCGCGGCGCAGGGCGACCCCATGCCACCGGGTCTCCGGAGGCTCGGCGAAAGGCCTTCCTGCAGGTGTCCATGGAGCAGAACATGGGGTGCGCGGTGGGAGCGTGTCTCGGATGCGTCGTCATGACCGTGGCAGGCACACCGCAGCGCGTCTGCCGGGAAGGCCCGATCTTTGCCGCCGAGGAAATCGCCTGGGAGGCCGGTTGGTGAACGAGGTTCGGTGGGCGTGAAGGCGAAGCGAAAGGTCGTCACGTCGGTCGGTAAAGCGCCGGTCAGCCAGCGCACGCGTTCTGCCATCCCCAGGCGGCGGCGACCGAGCCGCCTCCCACCGTTGCCGTCCGGGCGCTCCCTCGCGATTGAGCGTGCGCCCGGGACGGCAGAGCCGGGCCCCAGGAGATCGCCGGCGATCGAGGCGATCGACCTGTCCGTCGACCTCGCGCCGCGGGGGAGCGGGCTTCGGCTCGCGAACCCGATCCTGGTCGCGTCGGGAACGTTCGGGTACGGGGTCGAGTACGGCGAGGTCGTCGACGTCCAGCGTCTCGGCGCGATCTGCTGCAAAGGGACGACGCTGAGGCCGCGGATCGGCAACCGGACGCCCCGGGTCACCGAAACGCCGGCGGGGATGCTGAACTCGATCGGGTTGCAGAACCCCGGAGTCGAGGCGGTCGTCGAGCGCTACGCACCGACCTGGGTCGGCTGGGACACGAAGGTGATCGTCAACGTGGCCGGCGAGTCGGTGGCCGACTACGTCGCGGTCTGCCGGCGGCTCGACGGGGTACCGGGCGTGGCCGGGATCGAGCTCAACATCAGCTGCCCCAACGTCGGCAGGGAAGGGCTCCAGTTCGCGATCGACGCCGACGCGGCGGGCGAGGTCACCGCCGCGGTCCGGCGGGCGACGGATCTGCCGCTCCTCGTGAAGCTGTCACCGAACGTCGCGGACATCCGCCCAATCGCGCGTGCCATTGCCGACGCGGGCGCGGATGCCCTGACCGCAGTGAACACGCTGTCGGGCGTCGCACTCGCCGCGGACCGGACGAAGCCGTTGCTGGGGAACGTGTTCGGCGGCCTCAGCGGCCCCGCGATCAAGCCGGTGGCGCTGCGGATCGTGTACGAGGTCGCCCAGGTTGTCGATATCCCGGTCGTGGCGATCGGCGGGGTAACCGAGCTGGCCGACGTCCTCGACTACCTCGCGGCCGGTGCAGTCGCCGTGCAGGTCGGCACCGCGATCTTCGCGGACCCGACGCTGCCCGTCCGGCTGATCGACGAGCTTGCCGAGGAGTGTGCCCGGCGCGGACTGTCGAGCTACGAGCCGCTGATCGGCACGGCGCTGCCTCGGCGGCCCGACGCGCCGTCTTCGAAGGGTGTCGAATACCGGCCCTGAGCGACG
>DASXSA010000115.1:0-7182 GCA_036506235.1 Candidatus Limnocylindrales bacterium
AGGTCGAACGCGCGCAGGAGCGCCGCCTGTGACGCGCCGACCGGGGGTGCGACGAGCGCGGCGCGCATCGACCCTTCATCGCGCGGCGCGTCCACGTCGCGCGTCCGCGCCAGCTCCAGGGCGGTCGCCACGAGCAGCGAGCCGTCGAGGTGCAGATGCAGTTCGGCTTTCGGCATGGCCTGGAGGAGCTCCCGGGAGGGCCGTGAGGCGGCCTCTGGGGCGCCGATCGGCTCGACCTTCGAACGCTGTTGGCCCATCCGCCGATGCTACGCTTGCGGCCCTGATGGAGAGTCCTCCGCCGCCCGGATCGCGTGCCCGCGGCGGCTCATCCCGGGCCTTCCTGCGGCGCCTGGGCCTCCGAATCGGCTGGGTGATCTGCGCGGTGCTGCTGGCGTTCGGCTCCGCGGGCATCCTCGCGGGGATCGATCACCAGCCGGGAACCGCGGCTCGCGCCGAGCTCACCTGGGCTGCGGACCGCGCGATCGAGCCGGGCCTCGTGGCCGCCGCATCCGATCTCGACCACCTGTCGAGCGAGGTCGACGGGCTGTCCAGTCTTGGCCGCGTTGCCCTGGCGGCGCTGGTGACCGGTGACCTGACCTCGCTCGACACGGCCATCGCCAACGGCAAGACGCTGATCGGCACGATCGAGAAGGACACCGCCGCGCTGCGCGCGCGGCTCGCCTCACTGCCCGGCTCAGGGCCGGACGCCGAGACGCGGCTGTCGGGGCAGGCCCTCGAGCGCTACGCCGGGTTGAGCATCGCGCTCGACGCGACCGCCGGCTTGCGCGATTCCTGGAACCAGCTGACGGCCGGGACGGTCGCGGCCATCAAGCTCTCCACGTTGCTCTCGACCCACGATCGCCAGACGGCGACAGCGGCGCGGACGGGGACCCGCGGCGACTACGTGACGGCGCTCGCACAGCTCGACGAGGCGGACGGGACGATCGCGCAGTCGGAGGACCTCCGCGACCAGCTCGCGAACACCGTCGACGTCAGCGTCCTCACGACATGGCTCGATCGGAACGCGGCGTATGACAAG
Source organism: Candidatus Limnocylindrales bacterium (assembly GCA_036506235.1). GTDB lineage: Bacteria > Chloroflexota > Limnocylindria > Limnocylindrales > CSP1-4 > CF-16. Next base: position 1,040 of record DASXSA010000115.1, read on the forward strand.
GCCCTCCGGAACCTCTACTCAGCGCTCCAGAAGTCGAAGGGCAAGGCGACCGCCGCGGTGAAGGAAGCCTCGAAGGCGGAGCAACAGGCTCGGGAGCAGCTGCCGCCCGACACCAAGGCGCTGGTCGTGATCATGGGCGAGGTCGCGAGGGGCGGGCTCAACCAGGCCGTGATCACGATCGAGGAGGCCCGCAAGCGGTTGTCCGACGCGAGCGACGCGCTCTCCGCCCCGCCCTCGCCGACGCCGTCCTCACCGTGACCGCCGTACACTTCGTCCAACTTTTCGGCTTTCTTGCCCAGTTCCACTGACTTCGGGAGGCCTTGCCGGCATGCAGCTGCGCGTCGTCACCGACCAGCCGTGGGACGTCCCCGCGGACGTCCTCGCCGTTCCCATCCTGGGTAAGGACCCGGAGTTCCAGGGTCCGCTGGGTGAGCTGGACCGGCGGAGCGGCGGGGAGCTCCGGTCGCTGGCGGCATTCGGGGAGCTGCGCGGGAAGCGCTTCAGCTCCGCAATCGCGCCGGGCGGCGACGTGCGCGCCGGCAGGCTGCTGACGATCGCCGCGGGCGAACCAGGCGACCTGGATCGCGAGACCGTGCGCCACCTCGGAGCTGCCATCGAGCGCCGCCTGGGCGGCCGAAACGTGCGCAGGCTCGCTGTCTGGCTGGGAGAGCTCCCTGAGCACCTTGAAGGAGGCGGCGCTGCCGTTGCGGAGCTGCTCGCCCGCGGTGTGGAGGAGGGCGGCTACGAGCCCCAGACGATCTACCGCGAGTCCGTGGACGCCGCGCCGCCGGCACTCGAGGAGCTCATTCTCGTCGCACCGGGCGCGGACGCGCCGGCTCTGAAGGCGGCCGCCGAACGCGGCGCCATCATCGGGCAGGGCGAGAACGAGGCAAGAACCCTCTCCAACCGTGCATCGAACGATCTGAACCCGGAGGGCCTGGCTGAGGAGGCGCGCGCGATCGCCGAGCGGCACGGCCTGTGGATCGACGTGATCAGCCCCGAGCGAGCGACCGACCTGGGCATGGGCATGTTCATGGCCGTCGGGCGCGGCAGCGACAACCCGCCGCGGATGATCGTCATGCGTTCCGGCAAGCAGGGCCAGAAGGACGCGCTGGGCCGGCATCTTGCGATCGTCGGCAAGGGCGTCTGCTTCGACTCCGGCGGCATCAGCATCAAGCCGTCCGACCGGATGGAAGAGATGAAGATGGACAAGACGGGGGCGGCCACGGTCATCTGCGCCCTCGGGACGGTTGCGCGGCTGTCGCCGGAGACCCCGCTGCTCGCGGTCGCACCAGCAGTCGAAAACATGCCCGGCCCGCATTCCACGCGGCCGGGCGACGTCGTCCGCGCGCTGAACGGCAAGGTCGTCGAGATCAACAACACGGACGCCGAGGGCCGGCTGATCCTGGGCGACGCGATGACCTACGCCGAGCAGCTGGGCGCCACGCACCTGGTCGACGTCGCCACGCTGACCGGCGCGGTCAGCCGGGCGTTCGGCCACCTGGTGACCGGCGGCTTCGGCACCCCGCAGACCTGGTTCGACGAGATCCAGGCTGCGGCGGGGAGGGCAGGGGAGCGGATCTGGCAGATCCCCCTGGTCGACGAGTACATGGCGGAGATGGAGAGCTGGTACGCCGACTTCGTGAACTCGTCGCCCAGCGCCGAGGGCGGCCTGGTAAAGAGCGGGCTCTTCCTGCGCGAGTTCCGGACGGTCCCATGGGTCCACCTCGACATCGGAGGCACGGGCTACTTCCGGAAGGCAACGCCGTTCGCCTCGAAGGGCGCGACGGGCGTCACGTTCGCCACGCTCGTCGAGCTGGCGCTGGTCGGAGCTCCGGAGGGGACCGGCGCGGGCGTTGCCGGCCGGAACGGGACGTCGCGCTCGCGCGCCAGTGAGACGAGGGAGACGCGTGCAGCGTCCGCCCCGCGCGTGCCCGCCGGTGCGGGCGCTCGCGGGGGTGCACGCCCCCGTCCCAAGACCTGATCCACGTCTCGCCCGCGTTCCACGCCGCTGACCGTCGCCGCGCGTGGCGATCACCCCGCTGACGATCGTCCTGGGGCTGGCCGGCCTCGTGTTCGGCCTCGTGGCCGACCGGATCGCCGCTCGATGGCCCGCCCACGAGGCGGACGTCGTCCGGCCGGTCGACTGGAGGACGCCCGTCGTCGCGGGGCTCGGCGCCATCGCGATGGGTGCGCTCCCATCGCGGTTCAGCGACCCAACGACCCTGTTGATCTTCGTGGCCTATTTCCTTGTCCTGATCCTCTTGCTCGCCACCGACCTCGACCAGCGCCTCCTGCCGGACGTCATCACCCTGCCGCTCATCGTCGCGGCGGGGGCGGTTCGGCTGCTGGGCCTGCTGCCCCCCGAGTTCGGTTCCTTGTCGAGCGCGGTGGTCGTGGCGATCGCCCTGCCGGCCGGCCTCTACCTGCTGTCGATCCCGTTCGGCGCAGGGGCGATCGGCATCGGCGACCTCAAATTGCTCGTCAGTGTCGGGCTCATCAGCGGCCTGATGCGCTCGATCATCGGGATCGTGAGCGGCGCGCTCCTCGCCGGAGCCGTGGTGCTGGTCCTCCTGGTCACGCGCCGCGTGACGCTGCGGACCTACATCCCCTTCGGGCCGTTCCTGATCATCGGCGCGTTCTGGGCGGTGCTGAATGGGGGAGTCGGGTGAGCTGCGCAGCGGTCTGCGCTACTGCCGGGACCTTCGTACGGGGCCATGACCGCGACTTGTCAGGGATTTGCAAGGGCGTGGGCACCGCGTTTAACATGCGCCCCGAGCCGGAGTCGTCCTGAGGCCTTGTCCAGCGTTGGGATGGCGGTAACCCCGGCGGGCGTAGCCGTCACACGCGCCGTCACCGACGCGCCCCAACGGAGTTTGCCTGCAGGATGACCGACGTCGACCAACTCGAGCGCAAGCGCGGGCGCCGTCCCGGATGGCGTGCTCGCGGTCTCTTCATCGTCCTCCTTGCCAGCCTCCTCGTGCCGCTCCTCGCCGGAGCACAAGGCGGCACCGTGGCCGGCGGCGACGATCTCTCCAACGCCCTCGCCCAGCAGCGTGCCCTGCAGCAGAAGATCAAGGCGCAGAAGGCCGCGATCTCGAGCCTGAATGACCTGCAGGCGGGCCTGCGCGACGACATCTCGTCGACGACCACGGCGCTGAACGGGATCAACGCCGACCTGTCCGTAGTCAAGGCGCGCGTCGCGAAGATGGCGGCCGACATCGCCGCCGTGAAGGCAGCCTACAGCGCGCTGGTGGCCCAGCTGGCCCAGCTCGACCAGCAGTTGCTCGACATCGAGGCCCAGGAAGTCGCCAAGCAGGCACAGCTCGAGGAGCGCAAGGCGATGCTCGCCGAGCGGCTCCGCGTCGCCTACTCGACCGGCGAGCAGTCACTGATCGAGACTGTCCTGTCGTCTGACTCCTTCGCCGACGCGATTGCGGATATCGGCTACTTCCTCGACATCGGCGACCAGGACAAGGCGCTCGCGAAGCAGGTCGTGGCCGACCAGGAAGCGCTGCGCGCGATCCACGAGAACGTCCTCTCCACCCGCACCCAGACCGAGGTCCTGCGGGTCGAGACCGCGAAGCAGAAGAAGCAGCTCGACGCCCGAATGGTGGATCTGCGCAAGGCCCAGGCCAGGCTGAGGCAGCTCCAGGCCGAGACGGCCCGTCAGCTCGCCCTGCAGCAAGCCGCGTACAGGAAGCTCGCGGCCAACAAGGCGGCACTCCGGGCGAAGATCGCGGCCGAGGCGCGGGCCCAGGCCAGCCTCAAGGCCAAGATCGACAAGCTCATCGCGGCTCAGTTCCGCTACGGCAACATCCCGTCCCAGTACAACGGCACCCTGAACTGGCCCTTGCACGGAATCCTCACCCAGCCGTTCGGCTGCACGGGCTTCGCGTGGGAGCCGCCGCTGGGCGACTGCGCGCACTTCCACAACGGGATTGACCTCGCCGCGCCCCTCGGGACGCGCATCCATGCCTCCGGGTCAGGGCGCGTGGTCTATGCCGGCCCGCTGAACGACCCCATCTCGCAGGGCGCGTACGTCGTGATCATCGCGCACTCCGCGAACCTCCAGACCTGGTACGCCCACCTCAAGACGAACATCCCGGTGCACGTCGGCCAGTTCGTCGGCCAGGGCCAGACGATCGGCTACGTCGGCATGACCGGCAACACGACCGGCCCGCACCTGCACTGGATGGTCGAGCTCAACGGGACGTTCGTAAACCCGCAGCTTTTCGTCTGACCGGCGTCCGCCTGATCGCTACAGAACATTAGCCGCCCGATCACGGGCGAGCCGGAATGCCGTGCTAGCATCGGCCCGCACGAGGGGTCGCCGCAGCGTGCCACAGCTCGGGAAGAGGAGCATCCCGTGAAGCGAACGATGGCAGTCATCCTCGCCGGCGGCGAGGGTGAGCGACTATCGATCCTCTCGTCCGTGCGTGCCAAGCCGGCCGTGCCCTTCGCCGGCAAGTACCGGATCATCGATTTCACCCTCTCGAACTGCGTCAACTCGGACATCGACAACGTCGTCGTCCTCACGCAGTACAACCCGCGGTCGCTCAACGATCACATCGGGCTGGGCCGCCCGTGGGATCTCGACCGCAACACCGGCGGCGTGAAGATGCTCCAGCCGTACATCGCCCGGGGCAGGGTTGCCGAGTGGTATCGCGGGACGGCCGATGCGGTGCTCCAGAACATCAACGTGCTGGAGCGCGACTCGTCGGACTCGATCCTCGTCCTCGCCGGCGACCACATCTACAAGATGGATTACCAGCCTTTCGTGGCCGCCCACCGGGCGAAACGAGCGGACGTGACGATCGCCGTGCGGCGGGTCCCGCTCTCGGATGCCACGCGCATGGGGATCCTTGCCATGGACGAGACGGGCCGCGTCGTCGAGTGGCAGGAGAAGCCCAGGCAGCCCAAGAGCGATCTCGCCTCGATGGGCGTCTACGTCTTCACCAAGCGGGCCCTTCGCCGCTGGCTGTCCGAGGACCTGAGCGACTTCGGCGGCGACGTGATCCCGGCGATGATCCACGGCGGCGGACGCGTCTTCGGCTACCGGTTCGACGGCTACTGGCAAGACGTCGGGACCATCCAGTCCTATTGGGAAGCCAACATGGCCCTCCTCGAGGACGCGCCGGAGCTGGACCTCTACGACAAGGAGTGGCTCATCCACACCCGTTCCGAGGAGCGGGCCCCGGCCAAGATCGGCGCCACCTCGCACGTCCAGCGCAGCCTGATCAGCCACGGTTGCGTCATCAACGGAACGGTCGTCAACTCGGTCCTCTCGCCGGGCGTCCGCGTCGACGTGGGGGCGGTTGTCCGCGACTCCATCATCATGTTCGACTCGGTCATCCGGGCCGGGGCGGTGGTCGATCGCGCGATTCTCGACAAGGAGGTCACGATCGGCCCGAGCGCAGTGATCGGTGAGGGGACGGACCTGACGATCCCCAACCGCCAGGAGCCGGCCCGGCTCTACACAGGCATCACGGTGATCGGCAAGCGCGCCGTCGTGCCGCGTGGGATTCGGGTTGGGCGCAACGTCAAGATCGGCGGCGACGTGCGGGCGTCGGACTTCGTGAGTCGCGTCGTCCGGAGCGGGTCCACCGTCGAGCGGCGCGAGCCGCGAGCCCGTCCGGCACCCCCGGCGGTACGAGCCGTGGAACGCGAGCTGACGAGCGGACGGCTGGGCGCAGACGGCCCCGAGGGGGTCACGCGCATCTCGAGCTGAGCCGTCCGGCGCAACATCCGGGATAGACTCCCCGCCATGTCTGCCGACCGCCGGACACCGGCGCCGATCCGGCCGTCCGACGTCGAGCGCTGGCTGGCCGAGCTCGAGCTTCAGCCCATCGATCGAGCCGATCGCGAGGGGATCGCGTCCTGGGACCTCGAGCTGGATGGCCGCCGGCGGTTCGACGTCCGAGTGACGCTGATCCTCGACCCCGCCCTGGCCCTCATCGTGTGGGTGCACTACGCGCCACCGATCACGGACCTGTTCCGCAAGTCGTACCGCAAGCTGCTGCGCTGGAACGACGAATACCCGTTCGTGAAGTTCGCGGTCGCCGAGGACGAGCGGCCGGTGCTGACCGCCGAGTTGCCGCTGGGCTCCCTCGATCGCGACGCGCTCGGGCTGGCGATCGCGC
>DASXSA010000116.1:0-1639 GCA_036506235.1 Candidatus Limnocylindrales bacterium
ACGGCGGTCAACTTCGGCCGCGAGCGCGGGCTCGACATCGCGATCCGCTGCGGCGGCCACAACGGCCCGGGCCTCGGCAGCGTCGACGACGGCCTCGTGATCGACCTCTCGGGCCTCAAGACCATTTCGGTCGACCCCGACGCGAAGACCGCCGTCATCGGCGGCGGCTGCCTAGTCGGCGACGTCGATGCGGCCACCCACGAGCACGGCCTGGCCACGCCCGGCGGGATCATCTCGACGACGGGCGCGGGCGGCCTGATGCTCGGCGGCGGCATCGGCCATCTCAGCCGCAAGTGCGGCCTCTCGATCGACAACATCCTCAGCGCGGAGGTCGTCCTCGCGGAGGGCAACGTGGTCAAAGCCGACGAAGGCACCAACGACGACCTCTACTGGGCGATCCGCGGCGGCGGCGGCAACTTCGGCGTCGTCACATCGCTGACCATGCGGCTCCACCCGGTCAGCACGGTCGTCGCGGGCCCGATGTTCTGGGAGCTCGACAAGACCGTCGACATCCTCAAGTGGTACCGCGAGTTCATCCTGAACGCGCCGGAGGACCTGAACGGGTTCTTCGCGTTCGCGACGGTGCCGCCGGCGCCTCCGTTCCCGGAGGAGCTGCACATGCAGAAGGTCGCCGCAGTCGTCTGGTGCTGGACGGGGCCGGAGGACGGGGCCACGGACGCGCTCGCCGAGGCGCGCGAACAGCCGGGCCTGCTCCTCGACGGCGTCCAACCGATGCCGTTCCCCGCGTTGAACAGCGCCTTCGACGAGCTCTATCCGCCCGGCGACCAGTGGTACTGGCGCGCCGACTTCGTCGAGTCGATCCCGGACGAGGCCGTCGAGCGGCACGCCGAATTCGGCGAGAAGCTGCCGACCTGGAAGTCGACGATGCACCTCTACCCGATCGACGGCGCGGCGCACCGCGTCGGCCCGACCGACACCGCGTGGGCCTACCGCAATGCCAACTGGGGCAGCGTCATGGCCGGGGTCGATCCCGACCCGGGCAAGGTCGAGGAGATCGGCTCGTGGTCGAGGGCCTACCACGACGCGCTGCACCCGTACTCGGCGGGAGGCGCCTACGTGAACATGATGATGGAGGAAGGCCAGGACCGCGTCGAGGCCGCGTACGGCGAGAACTACACGAGGCTCGCCAAGATCAAGGCCGAGTACGATCCAAACAACGTCTTCCACGTGAATCAAAACATCAAGCCGGCTGGCTGAGAGGAGCGTTCGTGCCGAGATACCTGGTGGTCAGGAAGTTCGACGTCGCCGAAGACGAGATGCCCGAGGTAGGGCGCCGGTCCCGAGAGGTGATCGAGGGGACCTACCCGCAAATCGTCTGGGAGCACAGTCACGTCGTGGTGAACGAGGACGGGGAGGTGATGACCTTCTGCGTGTACGACGCGCCCGATCAGGACGTCGTCAGGAACCACTCAGACGACCTCGGGAAGCACACGATCGAGTACATCTACGAGATCGCCGGCGACGTTACTCCTGCGGACTTTCCGCCTGTAACGGCCTCCTAGGAATCAGCGCATGAGCTGCCGCGCGTCCGGAATATGGACGGCTGCAGCTCGCGCGAGTGCGAGTCGGCGGCGAAGGTCCTTGAGACGGTCGCCGTCGTCCTCGGGCACGAGGTCGA
>DASXSA010000117.1:0-3029 GCA_036506235.1 Candidatus Limnocylindrales bacterium
CGGTTGCAGGAAAGCGTGGAGGTGATCCGCCGCGACCGTGACCGCGGGCGCGATTTCCTGGCCGACGTCTCGCACGAGCTGCGCACGCCGATTTCGGCCCTGCGCACATTCAACGAGCTGCTGCAGGAAGGTGCACGGGACGACCCGGCTGCCCGCGCGGAGTTCCTCGAAGCGTCCGCGCAGCAGCTCGAGCGCCTCGACTGGCTCGCCCAGAACCTGCTCGAGCTGTCGAAGCTCGACTCCGGGCTCGTGCTTCTCGACCTGCGGCCGGACGACCTGCGGGCCGCCGTCGAGTCGGCGGTCGAACAAGCTCAGCCGACCGCGCGACGGAGAGGAATCGCGCTGACCGTACGGCTTCCCGATCGCCCGGTCCGGATCCGCCACGACCCACCACGGCTCGGCCAGGTCGTGACGAACCTCCTCGGGAACGCCCTGAAATTCACCCCGCGCGGCGGCAGCATCAGCGTCGAGCTGGAGGCGACACGTGATGGCGCCCAGATCGTGGTCCGTGACACGGGCGTCGGGATCGATCCGGATGAGCTGCCACGCATCTTCGACCGCTTCTATCGGGGCGCGAAAGTCGCCGAGGCGCGCGGGGCGGGCAGTGGGCTGGGGCTCGCCATCGTCAAATCCGTCGTCGACATGCATGGCGGACGGGTAGCGGTCGTGAGCCGGCCGGGTCACGGCGCCACGTTCACGGTCTCGGTACCGCGCGATCCGCGAGCCGCGGATCCGTCTCGTCGGGGAGCTCCGGCGGATCGGGAAATGCCGCTGGGCGGGGACGGCCAGGCAACGGCCGATGACGTGAGGGCCGATTCGAGTGACGGAGTGCGAGCGCCACGTGGTCGGCAGCGAACGAGAAGCGAAGTTCACGACGTGGCGATTTCTTCACCGGGGGACGAGTCGAAGCTGAACACGCAGCCGTCAGGCTGATCGAAGGAGGCGCCGTCACAGTGCGCCCACGTACCCCCGAGGCATTCCCCGCATGACCCAGCAGCCCGCGGATCTCCGCGGCGAACCGTCGATCGACCCGGACGGGTTACAGGTTCCCGAAGATCAGCAGCCAGCACCCGGCCCGCCGTCGGCGGCCCACAGAAGCCCGTGGGCGGCCCCTCTGGGCAGCGGAGCCGCGTCAAGCGGAGCGGCGACCAGCGGCGCGATCCCGGCGAGCGACTCGACCCCGATCGGCGACGCGACCGCCACCAGCGACGCGACCGCGCCCGGCAGCGACCATGACGTGACCCAGGAGTACTCGCCTGTCCCCGAGCCGCGGACCGAATGGGCGCGCGTGGTCGCGGGGTCGCCGGAACCCTCCACGCCGGAGGCATGGTTCGAGCAGCCCGTCACACGTGTCGTCAACGTTCCCTCATCCGCGCGCCGGACGTGGCCGCTCGGCCTGCTCCTGTCGGCCTCCATCATTTCGGCAGTGCTGGCGTCAGGCGGGACGTTCCTGGCGTTGAACGCCTCCGGCGTCCTCAACCGATCGAACCCCACCGCCTCGTCCGCCCCCGGCAGCGTGTCCGCCCAGCAGCAGGTCTCGCTCGAGGAATCGTCGGCGGTCATCACCGCCGCTCAGAAGGTCAGCCCGGCGGTCGTCAAGATCACATCGTCGGCCAGCGCCAACAACGCGGACCCCAATGCGCTTCCCGACACGGGCATCGGGTCCGGCGTCGTCTACGACCCCAACGGCTGGATCCTGACCAACCGCCATGTCGTTGCCGGTAGCGACGAGCTGACCGTGCGGCTCAAGGACGGCCGCGAGCTGCCGGGCCGCATTTACGGCTACGACACGCTGACCGACCTCGCGATCGTGAAGATCGAGGCAACGAACCTGCCGACCGCCCCCGTCGGCGACTCGAGCAAGCTGAAGGTCGGGCAGCTCGCGATCGCGATCGGCAGTCCGCTCGGGACCTACACGAACACCGTGACCAGCGGGATCGTCTCGGCGATGGGCCGCGAGATCCAGCTCGACAACGGCAACACGATCCACGACCTCATCCAGACCGATACGGCGATCAATCCCGGCAACAGCGGCGGCCCCCTTCTCGACTCGGGCGGCAACGTGATCGGAATCAATACGGCCGTTGCCCGCAATGCGCAGGGGATCGGGTTCGCGATCCCGATCAACATCGCGCGGCCGATCATGGATCAGGCCCTAGCCGGCCAGAAGCTCGCGCGGCCGTGGCTGGGCATCCGCTATCAGGCAATCGACCCGCAGATCCAGAAGGATCACAAGCTGCCGGTCGACCACGGCGCCTGGGTGACCGGTGGGGAGTCGTCCACTGGGCAGTCGACGCCGGCGATCGTCGCCAACAGCCCGGCCGACAAGGCCGGCATCAAGGACGGCGACGTCATCGTTCGCATCGAAGGCATCGACATCGACGCGGAACACCCGCTCGAGTCGGTCCTCGTGCAGTTCCCACCCGGCAGGACGGTCTCGGTGGACGTGCTGCGGGACGGTCAGACGCTGAAGCTGCAGGTCACCCTGGGAACCCGCCCCGCCGACCTGTAACCACGCTCGCGCAAAGCTCCAGCACCGCCCGGACGCCGATCAGCGGCGGTCGTTGTTCGAGCGCTGGCGCTGGATCTCCACCCCGGCATATGCAAGCGTGCCGTCGATCGGGACCTTTGGCTTGCGGACCCGGATCGTGACCTCGCTGACAGGGAACGCCGCGAGGATCTCGTGGGCGATGGCCTCGGCCAGCGCCTCGAGCAGTCGGAAGCTCGTCGACTCGACGATCTGACGGCAGACGTCGAACACCTGCCCGTAGTCGACGGTCTTATCGATGTCGTCATCGATGCCGGCGGGCTGCAGGTTGAGCGCCAGCTCGACGTCGACCTCGAACGGCTGAGTCTGGCGCTGCTCCTGCTCGTGCAGGCCGTGGCGACCCTGGAAGACCATGGCGGCGAGGATGATCCGGTCGCTCACGCGCGGTCTCCTTCCGGAAGCCAGTCCATGGGCAGCCCTCGCAGCACAGCATCGCTCATCCGGGCGACGCGGACGTTTGGACGAACGTCATGCACGCGGA
>DASXSA010000118.1:0-21601 GCA_036506235.1 Candidatus Limnocylindrales bacterium
CTTCGTCGTCTACTGGATCAGCAAGCTGTTCATTCAGGAGGCGCCGCCCGCCCCGACGAAGACGTGCCCCTTCTGCAAGGAGCTGAACGCGGTCGACGCGACAAAGTGCAAGGCCTGCGCGAGCGCCATTTGAAGGCGTCACCCCTCATCCCGCCCCGCAGCGATGGCTTCCTGGCCGGGCTATCGGCCTGACTGGTACTCCATGCTCAAGTCACCTCATTAAGCATCCCGTCGTGATCGTTATCCAGCGCTGGATCGCGTGGCTCGTAAAAGCGGGCGATTCTCCCGACAAGCCCCCAGCCCGCTCATTGTCCGCTCGACCTTGGCAGAAGCCTGACGCTCAGCTCACCGATGTGGGCGATATGGACGTCCGTAACCCGGCTCGGAGGTGGATCGTGGCTTGGCGACCGCCGCGAACGGGCGCTATCATCGACCGGCGGCGCGACGGAACCGCGTCGCCGCACCGGGCGGCTAGCTCAGCTGGTTAGAGCACTTGCTTGACATGCAAGAGGTCACTGGTTCGAGTCCAGTGTCGCCCACCAGCCCCCTCCACGCTCAATGTGATGGCACCGCGCGCGCTTCGCGCGTCGCCCGGTTCAGCACAATGGTCGTTGACGCAGTTGTTGCGGCGCCAGAGCAGACGGCCAGGTGACGTGGAGCCTTCACGGCCCCAACCTTCCCTGGGCTGACCCAACATGACGGTAATGGGGCGTAACCTCCCCTCCGGCACGGTCACCTTCCTCTTCACCGATGTGGAGGGCTCGACGAGGCTGCTGCAGCAGCTGGGCGCCGAAGCGTACGACGCGGCCCTCGCGAACCACCGCCGCATCGTCCGCGACGCTGTACAGGGTCACGGCGGCGTGGAGGTTGACACCCAGGGCGACGCCTTCTTGATCGCATTCCCAACGGCGTCAGGCGCCCTGGCCGCAGCTGCAGAGGTCCGCGACGCGTTGGCGGAAGGACCGATCCGGGTGCGCCTCGGTCTCCACACCGGCACACCGCGCCTGTCGTCGGAGGGCTACATTGGGGCCGACGTCCACAAGGGCGCGCGGGTCGGCGCCGCGGGTCACGGTGGTCAGATCCTGCTGTCCAAGGAGACACGCGAGCTGGTCGATGCCGAAGTCACCGACCTCGGCGAGCACCGCCTCAAGGACTTCGACGTGGCGGTTCCCATCTTCCAGCTCGGGCAGGAGCGCTTCCCGCCGCTCAAGACCATCTCCAACACGAACCTGCCACGTCCGGCCAGTTCGTTCGTGGGCAGGGAGCGGGAGGTCGACGAAGTTGCCTCGCTGCTCAGCGAAGGCGCTCGCCTCCTGACGCTCACTGGGCCGGGCGGCACGGGCAAGACCCGCCTCGCGGTCGAGGTGGGGGCGGAGCTCGTGCCGGCGTTCAAGGCGGGCGTCTTCTGGGTAGGCCTGGCCGCGCTGCGCAATGTGGCGCTGGTGACAGAGACGATCGCGCAGACGGTCGGCGCCAAGGAGGCTCTCGCCGACCACATCGGCGAGCGCGAAATGCTGCTCCTACTGGACAATCTCGAGCACGTCGTCGGGGCCGCGCCCGAGCTCGCCACGCTTGTCGAAGCCTGCCCGAATCTGCAGCTGCTCGTTACGAGTCGCGAGCTCCTGCGCGTGAGGGGCGAGGTCCACTATGCCGTGCCTCCGCTGGCCGAGCCCGAGGCGGTGGAGCTCTTCTGTACCCGTGCGCGGACTGAGCCGAACGAGGCCGTGCACGCACTCTGCAGCGCGCTCGACAACCTCCCGCTCGCCATCGAGCTCGCGGCCGCGAGGGCGCGTGTGCTCTCGCCAAGGCAGATCCTGGAGCGGCTTTCGGGCCGGCTCGACCTGCTCAAGGGCGGGCGAGATGCCGATCCGCGCCAGCTGACACTCCGCGCGACGATCGAGTGGTCGTTCGACCTGCTCGACGAGAATGAGAAGCTCCTGTTCACGCGGCTCGCCGTCTTCCGCGGCGGCTGCACGCTCGATGCCGCCGAGCGGGTCGCCGAGGCGGACCTCGACACGCTCCAGTCGCTCATCGACAAGAGCCTGCTTCGTCTCACCGGCGAGCGCTTCTGGATGCTGGAAACGATCCGCGAGTACGCCGCCGAGCGGCTGCAGGAGTCGGGCGACGCTGACGAACCCCGGCGGCGCCACTCCCGGCACTTCCTGGCGCTCGCCGAGGAGGCGTATCCAAACCTGCGCGGCGGCTCTCACGAAAGGGACTGGCTCGAACGGTTGGATTCCGAGCACGACAATTTCCGCGCTGTGCTCGACCGGCTGGAGGCGAGCGGGGACGGGCAGCCGGCGCTGCAGTTGGCAGGCGCGCTCTATCCGTTCTGGTATCTGAGAGGACACGCCGCGGAAGGGGCCCGTCGTCTCCGCAGGTTGCTCGCCGTCGACGAACGTCCGACCCCGGCCCGTGCCAGGGCGCTCAATGGAGCCGCCGTGGTCGCGGGGACGACTGGAGATGCGGCAAGCGAGCGGTTGTTCGCCCAGCAAGGTCTGGCTCTGAATCGCTTCCTTGGCGATCGCTGGGGTGCCGCGTACTCCACGTTCCTCCTTGGAGGAAATGCCGCCTCCGCGGCGGAGTTCGAGCGGGCACGGCCGCTGCTCGAGGAGGCGCTGGACCGATTTCGCGAGGTCGGCGACGATCACTATGTCCTGGTGGCGACCGACGCGCTAGCCTGGACTTACGGGGAGCTCGGCGACCGCGAGCTCCGGCGAGCGTTGCACGAGGAGGTTCTGGGCCAGGCGCGGGCGCAGTCCAACAAGCCCGTCATCGCACTCCAGCTGGACCAGCTGGCGATCTTCGCCGCCGACGAGATGAACGTCGACGGCGCCCTCTCAATGCTCAAGGAGTCGCTTCAGATTTCCCGCGATTTCGGCGACCCGAGTGCGATCGCCGACGCTCTCGGTTACTTTGCCGCGGTTCTCGTCACCGCGAGGCGCGCAGAGGAGGCGGCCCGACTCCTGGCCAGCGCCGAAGCCCTGCACGAAGAGTTCGGCTCGAGCGGCGCGTGGCCGGCAAAGGAGAACGACGAGGCGCTGGGGAGGATCCGAGCTCAGCTCGAGGAAACTGCCTTCGCGGAGGCCTGGGCGCAAGGCCGGGCGTTGACGGTAGAGCAGGCTGTTGCCCTCGCTCTCGACTCCTAAGAGACGCCATCGCCTGTCTCGGCCTCCAACCGCTCCCTGTCGCCGTTTCCTGCCCAAACGGTGAGCCGATCGACCATTTCGTGACCGGATGAGTGCGGCCTGTTCGCTTAGCCCTCCACGCTCCTAGCACAGCGCCCAGCCGAACGTGCTTGGTAAGAGGTCACTGGTTCGGGTCGAGTGTTGCACCGGCGCCCTCGACCGTGAGCACGCAGGACCGGCGCGTACCATCAGGGAATGGCGGCAAAGGCGCCGGCGCGGGCTCGAGGTCGGCATTCCAGGCGGCCGACCGGCACCGTGGCATTCCTGTTTACCGATATCGAGGGCTCGACCAACCTCGCACGTGCCCGGCCCGACGAGTACGCCGACCTACTCGAACGACACCGGTCGGTCCTGCGCGAGTCGTTCGCACGACACGAGGGCTACGAGGCCGGCACCGAGGGAGACTCGTTCTTCGTCGTCTTCAGCAGCCCATTGGGCGCGCTACGGGCGGCCGTTGAGGCCCAGCGTGAACTTGCTGCGCACGAATGGCCGCCTGGAGCGGATGTTCGGGTGCGGATGGGGCTTCACGTCGGAGAGGCCGGCCTCCGGGAAGGCGACTACGTGGGCCTCGACATCCATCGCGCGGCTCGCCTGGCCGCGGCCGGGCACGGCGGCCAGATCCTCGCGTCGGGGGCGATCGTCGAGTTGCTCGCCGACCGGGTGCCGCCCGACCTTGGCTTCAGGGACCTGGGCAGGTATCGCCTGAAGGACTTCGCGGTTCCGGCGTCGATTTTTCAGGTCGTCGGTGAGGGTCTCGAGCGCGATTTCCCCGCCTTGCGCACGCAGGCGATCAGCAACCTTCCCGAGCAGCTCACCTCGTTCATCGGCCGCGAGCGAGAGCTGGCCGACCTCGCAGGCCTCGTCGAGCGTCATCGCCTCGTCACGCTGATCGGCACCGGCGGATCCGGGAAGACTCGGTTGATGCTGGAAGCGGCCGCGCAGGCGTTCGATCGCCATCCGGATGGCACGTGGCTCGTGGAGCTCGCCCCGATCGCCGACCCTGGCCAGGTCGAAGACGAGGTCGCCCGCACGCTGGGCGTCCACGGCGAGCCCGGGAAGGCGACCGCCGACGGCCTGGTCGATTTCCTGCGCTCGAAGTCGCTCCTGCTGCTGCTCGACAACTGCGAGCACCTTGTCGAGTCGGTCGCAGATCTCCTCATTCGCCTGCTTCGCGCAAGCCCCAGGCTGATGATCCTGGCCTCGAGCCGGGAGGCACTCGGCATTCCTGGCGAAGTCGTGTTCCAGGTGCCATCCCTTGGTCTACCGGTTGCCGTGCGGCCTGTGGGCCCACACGAAACAAGGGGCGAGTCGCTGGAAGTGTTCGCGGCGGCGGAAGCGGTCCGGCTCTTCGTCGACCGGGCGACAGCGGTCCTGCCAACGTTCGCGCTGACGCCGGCTAACCTCGACGCGGTTGTCGAGATCTGCCGCCGTCTGGATGGGATTCCCCTCGCGATCGAGCTCGCCGCGGCTCGCGTGACAGTCCTGTCGGTCGAAGAGATCGCCGACAAGCTCGGAGATCGATTCCGCCTGCTGACCGGTGGCAGGCGGGCGGCTGTCCCGCGTCAGCAGACGCTCAAGGCATTGATCGACTGGAGCTGGGATCTGTTGGCCGAGTCCGACAAAAGGCTCCTCCGGCGACTGGCAGTGTTCGCAGGCGGGTGCACGCTCGAGGCCGCAGCGGCGGTGACGGCGCCGGCAAGCGGCGCGGGAGGAGGCGGCCGCCGCCCGGGCCCAGGACGTGACGCCACTTTCTCGACCCTCGAGGGGCTTGACCGACTCGTCGACCGCTCGCTCGTGGTGGTGGACCGCACAGCACCAACGCGATATCGCCTCCTCGAGACCATCCGCCAGTACGCCCAGGACCGACTCGACGAAACGCAGGAAACCGCCGAGGTTCGCGGACGACACCTGGACTTCTTCCTGCAACTGGCGCTCCAGGCCCAACCCGAGCTGCGGGGTCCCGACATGGTTGCGTGGCTCGATCGTCTGGATGCCGAGGCAGACAACCTCCGCCTCGCCCTTGAGTGGGCGTTCGAGGCCGACCCGGACGCCGCTCTTCGGCTCTCGTCGGCGATGACGTTGTACTGGCGGTCGCGATTCGTGGGGTCGGAGGAGGTTGAACGCCTGGCCAGAGCCGCAGACATCGTGCTGGCGCGACCTGCCGAGGGGCCAGGCGTCACCCCAGAGAGCGCGGCCCTCGCCGCGCGCGTGCTGGCAGCAGCCGCTGAGGCAGCCGCGTTGTGGGGGAACGCGATGCAGGCCCAGGCCCTTGCCGAAGAGGCCGTCAGGCGGGCGCGTGACGCCGAGGGTCAGGAGGGTCTTGCGGAGGCACTATCCGCTCGAGCATTGGCAGCGGTGTTCCTGGGCGAGGCCGAGGGAGCTCGCTTCGGGGCCGAGGAGATCATCCAGCTGGCTCGTTCGCGACAGGATTGGTGGTTGGTCGCGATGACGGAGACCGGCGTCGCGCTGTCCGATCTGTCGACCGGTGGCCCTGGTCCGGCCGAAGCGAGGATGGCGTCCGCCACGGAGGCCGCCAGACGCTCAGGTAATCCGTTCGCAATTGCGTTCGCCGCCGGCACGCGAGGACAGCTGAGTGGCCTGATGGGTCGGGTCGACGAGGCCCGGCACTGGTTCGGAGAGGCGATCCAGTCATACGAGCGGATGGGGGATCGCAGGTTCGTGCTGATGGCTCGAAGCGATCTGGCGCATGCCCTCCGGCGCACGGGCGCTACGTCCGAGGCCGAGCATTTGTACCGAGAGACGCTCGCGGCCTGGCAGCATGCGGGGACGCGCGGGGCGATCGCGAACCAACTCGAATCCTTCGCGTTTCTGGCGCTCGCGCGCGAGAACGACATGCGAGCCGCCCGACTATTCGGCGCCGCCGAGACGGTTCGCCAGGCCGCGAGCGCAAACATGCTGCCCCATGAGCGGGCGGAATACGACGCTGCCCTGAGGACCCTCCGCGAGCGACTGGACGCCCCTGCGCTCGAGAACGCGTGGGCGGAAGGGCGAAGTCTGTCGCTCGAGGAAGCGATTGCTTTCGCGCTGTCGCCCTGAACGCGCGATCATGCGCGCCGGAGCGCAGGGGTGAACTAGGGTCTGAACAGCACAGCGCCAACTCCTCGACACCGCTCGTGGCCCTGCCGATCGGGATCGGACCACGGTCCTACTGGTGTTGTTCCTTGCCGGAGGCCAGTAGGCGTGGGGCGGAATCCGACCTGGGCCCAATGACAGCGTTCGCCGGCCACGACCGCCTGGGGTTATAGTGGCGGCCGAACAACGAACGCGATGAGCGGGACACGTCCTCCCTGGAGCGACAGCAGAGAGCCGGGCATTGGCTGAAACCCGGCGTCGGCTCGAAGGAGCGGCACCACCCGCGAGCGGCCGGCGAACCGGTCCGGGATCCGCCCGTTAGCGCGGCTTCGAGCGCGAGGCACGGTCGGCAATGCCCGGCCGGCGCCGCGAAGGCGGGTGGAACCGCGGGAGATCGAGCTCATCGACCTCTCGTCCTGTCGAGGGACGAGAGGTTTTCTGTTTTCTGGAGGCACGCGGGTGGCTGAGGCGAAGGTGGCGATCAACGAGGGCAAGGCTGCGGGATCCGAGGCTGGCGAATCCGAAGCTGTGATCCCAGAGCCGGAGGTGCTCGAGGCGCCCGAGCGCGGGTCGGCCGACGAGCTGCTCGATGCCGGCGCCCATTCCGACCTGGACGCCATGCGCCATTCGGCCGCCCACGTCATGGCCGAGGCCGTCCTGGATCTGTTCCCGGGCGCCAAGCTCGGAATCGGACCCGCGATCGCTGACGGCTTCTACTACGACTTCCAGCTGCCGCGACCCCTGACGCCGGTTGACCTCGAGAAGATCGAAAGCCGAATGGCCGAGAGCGTCAAGGCGGACCATCCGTTCGTCAGACGCGAGCTTCCGCCCGAGGAGGGTCGGGCGTTCTTCGTCGAGCGAGACCAGCCGTTCAAGGTCGAGATCCTCGACGACTTCGCCGCGAAGGCGGCCGCCGAGGGCAAGCCGATGCCGCCGACGTCGATCTACGAGCACGGGGCGTTCGTCGACTTGTGCAAGGGCCCGCACGTCGCGAGCACGGGCAGGATCGGGCCGTTCAAGCTGCTGTCGGTCGCGGGCGCCTACTGGCGCGGCGACGAGAAGCGCCCGATGCTGCAGCGCATCTACGGCACGGTCTGGCCGACGCAGGACGAGCTCGACCAGTTCCTGTGGCGTCGTGCCGAGGCGCGCAAGCGCGACCATCGCCGGCTGGGCGTCCAGCTCGACCTGTTCAGCTTCCACGACGTCAGCCCGGGGGCGGCCTTCTGGCATCCGAAGGGCCAGCACATCTGGCGGACGCTCGAACGCACGATGCTCGAGCTCCAGGCCCGGCGCGGCTACCTGGAGGTCTCGACACCGATCGTGGTCAGCGAGCGGCTCTGGCGGCAGTCCGGCCACTGGGATCTCTATCGCGACAACATGTTCCTGGTCGAATCGGAGAACCAGACCTTCAGCCTCAAGCCGATGAACTGTCCCGAGTCGACCTTCATCTACCGTTCCAGGCTCCGTTCATACCGGGACCTTCCGCTGCGGTACAGCGAGTTCGGGCGGCTCCATCGCAACGAGCGCTCCGGCACGCTGTCGGGGCTCACTCGGGTGCGCCAGTTCATCCAGGACGACGCCCACATCTACGTCAGGCCGGATCAGCTCATGGACGAGATCCAGGCGCTCCTCGGCGAGGTCCGCGAGGCGTACGGCTGGTTCGGGCTTACACCCCGCTTCAGTTTCGCCACGAAACCGGACAAGGCGATCGGCGATCCGGCGCTATGGGAGCGCGCAGAGCGCCTGACCATGGAGGCCTTTGCTGCCGCCGACATCAGCTACGTCCTGAAACCGAAGGACGGCACCTTCTACGCACCGAAAATCGACATCTACATCGACGATGCTCTCGGGCGGGAGTGGCAAATGGCCACGATCCAGGTCGATCTGACGATGCTGCCCGAGCGATTCGACCTGACCTACATCGACGAGGCCGGCAAACCCCAGCGCCCGATCGCCCTCCATCGCGCGATCTACGGATCTCTTGAACGGTTCATCGGGATCCTCATCGAGCACTTCGCGGGGGCGTTTCCGCTGTGGCTCGCGCCCGTCCAGGCCGTGATCATCCCGATCGCGGACCGGCATCTCGAGCCGGCGAACGAGCTGGCCGCCCTCCTGCGGTCGCGAGGCTTGTGGGTGGAGGTCGATCAATCCGACAACCGGATGCAGAACAAGATCCGCCTCGCGCAGGAGCAGAAGGTGCCGTACATGCTGGTCCTCGGGGACCGGGAGGTCGAGGCGCGGACGGCCTCTGTCCGGAAGCGATCCGGGGAGCAGGAGCAGGGCGTAGGCTGGGACGAGCTGGTCGATCGCCTGAGCCGGGAAAACGCCGAACGGCTCGTCGAATAGAAAGGTTCGCCGCTCAACCGGTGGTATCTGCTCAGGGCTGCGGGACGACTATGCGCCCACGTTTCAGCGGGCGAAAGAAACCGACGATCCGTTTCAGCCCATGAACGCAGCTGGCGCCGGGCGTCAATTTTCGGCCGCTGGGACACCTGGACTCGTGGCTGCGTTCCACCCGGCGAAACAGCCTCGCGGAGTCGGCGCCTTTCAGCTCCAAAACGGACGGCTAGCTTTCACCCCGTGAAACATATGACGGTAGATGGGACGCCCGGTTCGGGAGTCGCCAACCGCCAGATTTGAGGGCGGATCGGCCGCGTTGTCCCCCTCAGAAGGCCTGTGCTACCATCCGGCGACGGTCGGGCCGGGACCGGATTCCCGTTGCGTCCGCCAGGGGATTCTCAATAAGCATCTAGGGGACAAGCCATCAGTCGAGACCTGCGCGTAAATCAGATGATCCGCATCCCGCAGGTGCGAGTCGTTGATGAAGAAGGGGCACAACTTGGGGTCATGCCCACACCGCAAGCCCTCTCGATGGCGCAGGACCGGGGCTACGATCTCGTCGAGGTCGCGCCGATGGCATCCCCACCGGTCGTCCGGTTCCTCGACTTCGGGCAGTACAAGTACGAGCTGACGAAGCGGGAGAAGGAGGCCAAGCGGCGCCAGCGCTCGGTGACCTTCAAGGAGGTCCGCCTCAAGCCGAAGATCGGCCAGGGCGACTTCGATACGAAGGTTCGGCGGGCGATCGAATTCCTCGAAGAGGGGGATCGGATCAAGGTTGCCGTCCAGTTCCGCGGGCGTGAGCTCACGCATCCCGAGATCGGCCGGAACCTGCTCACCAAGTTCACGGACCAGATCAAGGACCACGGTATGGTCGAGCGCCAGCCACTCCTGGAGGGCAAGTCGATGCACGTCACGGTGGCATCGACGCACAAACCGAAGATCCAGGAACCGACGAGCTCAGTCGCCAGGGCGAAGGCTCCACCCGCTAACGGAGACGCTCGGGCGGCAGGACCGCCACCGGAGGTAGAGACCGCATCGTCCCAGCCCGCGGCCCAACAGCCGGCGGCCGCAACGTCAGCGGTGCAACAGCCGGCCGCGGAGCAACCCGCAGCGCAACAGCAGACCGAGAAACAGCCGGCCGCGGAGCAACCCGCAGCGCAGCAGCAGACCGAGGAACAGCCCCCAGCCCCACGACCTGCGGCGCGGAGCACGTCGGTCAACCGGTCAGGATCGCAGACAAGGCCGCACGCGGCGGCACGACAAGCCTCGCAGCAACGCGCGGCATCGACAGGAGAGTGAAGCGGCAGTGCCCAAGATGAAGAGCCACAAGGCGGCTCAGAAGCGACTCGGGGTGACCGGCTCCGGCAAGGTTTTCCGGGTCAATTCATGGCGCGGCCACCACCTCGAGATCAAGTCCTCCCGACGAACACGCCGCTACGCCGGCAAGACGATCGTCGGGAAAGAGCACCTTGCGCAGGTCCGCCGCCTGCTGCCCTACCTCTAGGAGCGCCCGACACCCATGGCTCGAGTCAAGAGAGGCGTCACCGCCCATCGGCGCCATAAGCGACTGCTGAATGCGGCCGAAGGCCGCCGCGGCACGCGGTCCAAGCTGGTCAAGCCCGCCCGCGAGGCCCTGCTCCACGCGCTGGCCTATGCGACGCGTGACCGCAAGCAGCGAAAGCGACAGCTCCGCGAGCTCTGGATCATCAGAATCAACGCCGCCGCCCGGGAGCGCGGCGTCACATATGGGGCGCTGATCGCCGGACTCCGCAAGGCAGAGGTGAGCCTCGACCGCAAGATCCTGGCCGATCTCGCCGTGCGCGACGCTGCGACCTTCGGCCAGATCGTGGAGGTCGCCCGGGGCGCCTGACGCCCTGTCATCCTTCACTCTTTCGCACGTCACTCTGACTGCTCGCGGGAGGGACGTTGGACCTCGATTCGCTGCGCGCTGACCTGGAGAACCTGCGGCGCGGCGCCCTTGAACGGATCGCGGCCGCCTCCGAACCCGCGCAGATCGACCAGCTTTCAGTCGACCTGCTCGGCAAGAAAGGGGAGCTGACGCTCGTCCTGCGAGGAATCGGGGGGCTGCCCGCCGAGCAACGCCCGAAGGTGGGGGCGATCGCGAACGAAGTCCGCCAGGCGATCGAGGGCGCCCTGGCCGAGCGCGGGGGCGAGCTGCGAACCGGGGCTCTCGGGCGACGACTCGAGGCCGAATCAGTCGACGTCACGACTCCCGGCCGGCCGATCCCGAGCGGGTCCCGCCACCCGATCATCGAGACGATGGCCGAGATCGCCGAGGTCTTCGGCCAGTTCGGGTTCGTCGTCTACGAGAGTCCGGAGGTCGAAGACGACCTGACGAATTTCCAGATGCTCAACATCCCGCCCGATCACCCGGCGCGTGACCTGTGGGACACGATGTACGTCGACATCCCCGAGCACCTGCTGCGCACGCACACCTCGCCCGGGCAGATCCGCGTCATGCACGCGGAGCGACCACCGATCCGCGCCCTGCTGCCGGGTCGCTGCTTCCGTTACGAAGCGACCGACGCGTCGCATGCGTCGGAGTTCTTCCAGGTCGAGGGGCTGATGGTCGACGAGGGCACAAGCCTGGCCGACCTGCGCGGGCTGCTCGACCAGTTCGCTCACGCGATGTTCGGGGCCGACAAGCGCACCAGGTTCCGGCCCGGCTACTACCCGTTCACCGAGCCGTCCGTAGCCTTCGACGTCGAGTGCCTGATCTGCGGAGGCCGCCGGTGTCCGGCCTGCTCGCACACCGGCTGGATGACCATCCTGGGCGCCGGCATGGTCCATCCGGTCGTCCTGCAGTACGGCGGGATCGACCCCGAGCGGTACCAGGGCTTCGCGTTCGGTATGGGCGCCGAGCGGATCGCCAACCTGCGCCATGGGGTGGGCGACCTGCGTTTGTACCTCGAGAACGATCTCCGCTTCCTGGAGCAGTTCCCGTGAGATCCTCGGGCCAGTGTCCTCGCGGGGCTCCGCCTTGGACCTCGGACAGCGCGTGCCCGCTCCTCGCTGAGGGTGCCCGCTCATGAAGGTGCCGCTTTCGTGGTTGCGGGACTACGTCGACATCGATCTCACGCCGGAGCAGCTGGCAGAGCGGCTCACGCTGCTCGGCATGGAGGTCCAGTCGATCGACCGCTGGGGCGGCGACTGGCAGGACGTCGTCGTCGGCGAGCTCTTGACCGTCTCGCCCCACCCCCGCGCGGATCGGCTGTCGCTGACCACGGTGACGATCGGGGACGGGGAGCCGCTCGAGATCGTCTGCGGAGCGACGAACATCGCGGTCGGCCAGCGTGTGCCGGTGGCCCTGCCGGGGGCGGTCCTGCCCGGCGGTCGGCGGATCGGGCGCGCCGAAAAGATGGGCGTCGTCAGCAACGGGATGCTCTGCTCTGGCGAGGAGCTGCGGCTCACGAGCGATGCCGACGGGATCCTGATCCTCGCCGGGGATGCGCCGCTGGGGCGCTCAATCTCGGAGCTCTACGGAGATGTTGTCCTGGATGTGGACGTCAAGCCGAACCGCGGCGACGCCCTCTCGCTCATCGGCCTGGCGCGCGAGGTGTCCGCGGCTACGGGCGCCCCCGTACGCTGGCCCTCGATCGACGTCAGGGAGGAGGGTCCGGATGTCAACACCCTGCTCCACGTCGAGGTGGTCGAGCAGGAGCTTTGCCCGCGATTCGTAGGCCGGGTGGTCAACGGACTGTCGGTAGGCCCTTCCCCCGACGGCATCCAGATGCGGCTGCAGGCGGCGAACATGCGGCCGGTGAACAACGTCGTCGACGCGAGCAACTACGCGATGGTCGAGCTCGGCAAGCCGACCCACACCTTCGACGCGGCCGCCGTCCACGACCATCGGCTGATCGTGCGGCGAGCCAGGGCAGGGGAGCGCCTCGAAACACTGGACCACGTCGAACGCGATCTCGACGTGGACACGCTCGTCATCGCCGACCCCTCGGGCGTACTGGCGATCGCGGGCGTCATGGGCGGCGCTTCGAGCGAGGTCAGCGACAAGACGCGCGACGTCATCATCGAGTCGGCGATCTTCGACCCCGTCAGCATCCGCCGGACGGGGCAGCGCTACGGCCTTCGTTCAGAGGCGAGCTTGCGCTTCGAGAAGGGTCAGGAGACGCGACTCGCACGGATCGGTGCGGACCGGGTTGCTGCGCTCGTTGGCGAATGGGCGGACGGGACGATCGCTCGCGGCCGAGTCGACACCAATCCTTCCGAGCCCGAACCGGCCCGTTTGCCCTTCCGGCCGGCACGCGTCAACCGCCTGACCGGCACGGACCTGAGCCACGAGGAACAGCGAAGTCTCCTTGACCGGGTCGGCATCGCCACGGAGGAACCGGTCGCCGGCGAGATGGTCCCGGTCGCGCTGGATCCCCAGCCCGCGCTCGTCGAGCCGGTCCCGGGCGAGGCCCTGGTGGCAATCCTCCCGACGTGGCGGCGCGACCTGGCGATCGAGGCCGACATCGCCGAAGAGGTCACGCGCATCCGCGGGTACGACCTTGTCCCCGGTGTCACGCCTCACGAGGAGATGCCGCACTTCCGACCCTCGCCGCTCGACGTCCGCGACGCCGTACGCCAGACGCTTGCCGGCGCGGGCTTCACCGAGGTCGTGAGCTACGCATTGGTGTCGCCTCGCCACGTCGAGGCGTTCCGGCTCCGGAATCCCGTTCCGTCGCTTGATGACGAGCCCTCCCCCGGTGGCGAGCCGATCACGGTCACGAACCCGCTCTCGTCTCAGCACTCGGTCCTGCGCACCGGCCTCATCGGTAGCCTCGTCGAGGTCGTCGCCTCGAACCGGCGCCACGGCCGCGACGACGTGGCGGCCTTCGAGGTCGGCAAGGGCTACGCCAAGGAGGGCGATCAGCCCCGCGAGTGGTGGCGCCTCGGGATTGCGCTCGCCGGCTCCCGGCCGGGTTCATGGGATCGACCCGCGTTCCCATTCGACCTCGATGATGCCAAGGGTGCGATCGACCTCGTGGCGCGGCGAATCGGCCTCGGCGAGGCGAGCTATTCCCCCGAGCTGGACGAACCGATCTTCCATCCCGGGCGGACGGCACGCATTTCCGCTCCTGGACTGCTGGGGATCGTTGGCGAGCTTCACCCGGCGGTCACGGACGCGTGGGACGTCCGCGCAGAGCGCGTGATCGTGGCCGAGCTGGCCCTCCGCGGGCTGTCGGCCGGCAGGCTGGCACCCGTACGGTCCGTTCCGCCGCCGCGCTATCCCGCGGTCGAACGAGACCTGGCGGTGATCGTCGCCGAGGATCGACCGATGGGCGACGTCGTCCGGGTCCTTCGGGCTGCCGGAGGCGATCTGCTGCGCGACATTCGCTTGTTCGACGTCTACCGCGGGGCGCCGCTCGCCTCGGGTGAGAAGAGCGTCGCCTTCCGGCTCGCGTTCCAGGCCGAGGACCGCACCCTGACCGAGGGCGAGATCGACCGGGTCGTCAAGACCGTGGCCGAGGCGCTCGGCCGTGAGGTCGGCGGCCGCCTCCGAACCTGACGGCAACAAACGCCGGCGGCAGCCGACCCGCGAACGTCCCCGGCGGCGCCGACGAGGGAATCCGGCGCGGTCGCGGACGGTGCGGTACTGGGCCGTCCGTACCAGTTGTGGATGCGGAATTGGCGCTGCTAACCTGTGCCGGCCGTTCCGCCCGGCGTTCCGGTCGTTGGGCGCACGCTTCGGGGAGAGCGCGTGAACATCGGTGACTTCCTGAACTCGCAGAACGTCTTCGACCTGCTCGTCGTACTGGGCCTGCTCGGCATGTTCGTGCTCGGCTACATCCAGGGGACGATCCGGCGTCTGCTCGGCATCGCGTCGATCCTCTTTTCGCTGCTGCTGGGCGCCCAGCTGCGCGCGCCGTTTGGCACATTCCTGGCGCAGAACTGGCACCAGTTCCCGCCCGAGTACAGCTACATGGTCGCCTTCGGGACGATCTTCCTGGCCGGCAGCATTGCCTTCTCGCTGCTGATCCAGGGCGTGTACAAGCGAGCCCCGCTGTTCGCTCGCGCGAATTTCGTCGACGAGCTGCTGGGCGGGTTCCTGGGCATCGTCCAGGGAGTGATCATCCTCGGCGCCGTGTTCCTTATCCTCGACTCGTACTTCCGCCTGCCGCTCGCCTCGATCCAGTATCCGGCCGGCGAGCTCAAGTTCCTGCGCGACTTTTTCGAGGTCTATGACAAATCCGGCACCGGGGCGATCTTCCGGGACTCGATCATCCCGGCATTCCTCGCGCTCGCCGGCATCTTCATCCCCGAGGACATCCGCAACCTCTACCCGCACCTCGCGATCGGGAAGTAGCCCGCCCGAAACCGGCCTGACCGCGACGGGCCCGGCAAACGACGTGCGCCCGGTCGACCTTCGAGGTCTTCGCGTCCAGCTCGCGCGCGACGTCGAAGCAGCTGCCCAGGCGCTGCTTGGCGCGTTCCTCGTGCGGGACGACACCTCCGGACAGCGAGTCGGCCGGATCGTCGAGGTCGAGGCGTACGACGGCCCGGACGATCGAGCTTCCCACGCGCGCTTCGGACGCACGCGCCGCAACGGGGTCATGTTCGGGCCGCCGGGGGTGGCCTACGTGTACCTTGTCTACGGGATGTACAGCTGCCTCAATGTGGTGACCGGGCCGGACGGGTCCGCGTCGGCGTGCCTGATCCGTGCCGTGGAGCCCGTGGCCGGAGTGGACGCCATGCGCGAGGCGCGCGTTCGCTACGAGCGAAGCCGGCGCCGTCGGTCTGATCCCAAGCGCGATGTTGCCGCGGAGACCCGCCTACGGGTCCTGCCGCCGGAGCGGTTGGCGTCTGGCCCGGGTCTCGTCGCGGCGGCGTTCGGAATCGACCGCGCCCTGAACGGCCTCGACCTGTGCGACCCCGCCAGCCCTTTGCGTTTCGAGCTCGCAGGCGGTCGGGAGGCGCGGGCGCTCGACCATCTGCCGGTCGTTCGGACGGCGCGGCTGGGCATCGACTACGCGGGCCCGCCCTGGACGGAGGTTCCCTGGCGCTTCGCGATCGACGGAAACCCGGCCGTCTCGGGGCGCTCGCGCACGAGCTGAAACAGCTGTGGACCGCCGATCGATCGAGCTCCTGGAGTTCCCCGCTGTCCGTGCGCGCCTGGCGGACGAGACCGCGTTCCCGCCCGGTCGACGTCTGGCCGAGGCGCTCGAGCCCTCACCCGATCCCGTCCTCGTCGCGCGGGGGCTGGACGAGACCGACCAGGCCCGATCGTTCCTGACCGACCGTCCGGCCGTCGGCATCGGCGGCGCGCACGACATCGGTTCCGCGATCGAGCGCGCAGCGCGCGGCGGCCGCCTGGATCCGGAGCAGTTCCTCGCCCTCGCCGAGACACTGGACGCGACCGCCCGGGTGTCGACAGCCCTCGCCGACGAACGTCGCCCGCTGCTGCGCGATCTCGGTCGCGACCTGCACCCGCTTCCCGCGCTGCGGTCCACGCTCGCGCGAAGCTTCGACCCCGCAGGGGAAATGCTCGACACAGCGTCGCCGCGCCTCGGCGGACTGCGCGCCGCCGTCCGGGTGGCCTACGACCGGCTCCGCCGCCGGCTCGATTCGCTTGTCAGCTCCGAGCTGGGTGGTGCCCTCCAGGAACCGATCGTGACGCTGCGCAACGGACGCTATGTCGTGCCGGTCAAGGCCGAGGCCCGCTCCCGGGTCAAGGGCATCGTCCACGATGCGTCGGGCAGCGGCCAAACGCTGTTCGTGGAGCCGCTCGTCGTCGTCGAGCTCGGGAACGCCTGGCGGGAGGCGCAACTGGCCGAGGGGGCGGAGGTCGAGCGGATCCTCGACGAGCTGTCGCTCGCGGTCGCCGGCCAGGCCGTGGCGCTTCGGGAGACGCTCGACGCCCTGGCCCGCTTCGACTTCTGGAGCGCGAAGGCCAGGCTAGCGGGAGAGATGGACGCCGTCCGCGCCGAAGCCGCCGAGCGCACGGAACTCGTGCTGCTGGGGGCGCGCCACCCGGGGCTGACGGGGCGTGTGGTCCCGATCGACGTGCGGCTCGGCGATGGGTACACGGCGCTCGTCGTGACGGGCCCGAACACCGGCGGCAAGACGGTCACGCTGCGGACGCTCGGACTGCTGGCGCTGATGAACCAGGCCGGGCTCCACATCCCGGCCGACGCCGGCAGCCGGCTGCCGGTCTTCGGCAACGTGTTCGCCGACATCGGCGACGAGCAGTCCATCGCCCAGTCGCTCTCGACCTTCTCGGGCCACCTGCGGCGGATCGTGACGATCGTCGAGCATGCGGGGCCGGGGACGCTGGTGCTGCTCGACGAGCTGGGCGCGGGGACCGATCCGACCGAAGGCTCGGCGCTCGCGCAGGCACTGCTCGACCACTTCATCCGCGCGGGCGCCCTCGTTGCCGCCACGACGCATTACGCCGAGCTAAAGGCGTACGCGCACACAACACCAGCGGCACGAAACGCTGCGGTCGAGTTCGACCTCGAGACGCTCAGTCCGACCTACAGGCTGACGATCGGGCTCCCGGGCGGGAGCCAGGCCTTCGCGATCGCAGAACGACTCGGGCTGTCGGAGGCGATCGTGGGCGACGCCCGCTCCCGCCTCACCGAGTCGCAGCGATCGTTCGAGGCCACGCTGGCCTCGATCCGCGAGACCGAGGGCGCGACCGCCGAGGCGCTCGACCGAGCCCGGGCGGCCGAAGCACGGGGCGCGGATGCGCTGCGCGAGGCGCAGGAGGAACGTCGACGCGCGCGTCGCGAGCGGGAGGAGGTCCTACGAGCCGCCCGCGAAGAAGCGGAAAAGCTAATGGACCAGTTGCGCGACGACGTCCGCTCCACGCGCCGGCTCCTCGAACGAGAGACGGTGACGGCGCCGGCGCTCGACGAAGTCATGAAGCGCGCCGACGAACACCTCGCGCGCCTGCCGGCCACCGAAGGTCCCCGCCGCGAGGTGGTCAGCCCGCCGCGCTCGTGGCGAGTCGGCGATCGGGCCCGAAGCCGCTCGCAGGGCTGGGAAGGTCGCGTGATTGCGATGGAGCGCGGTGGCAGGCGGGCGACGCTCGAGTCGGGGGGCTTGCGGGTGACGGTGCCGACCGATGACCTCGACGCCACGGACGGCGGCGGGACGCCGGGTCGGTCAGCGAAGCGCCCAGCGGCGGCACAGGCCGAGGGGATCGCCGGCCTTCGACTCGACCGCGCGAGGTCGGTGGCGTCCTCGCTGGACCTGCGTGGAGCACGAGTCGACGAGGCAGTGGACGCGCTCGGCCGGTACCTGGACGACGCCTCGTTGGCCGGGCTCGACAGGGTCACGATCATCCACGGTCTCGGAACCGGGGCACTTCGCGACGCCGTGCGGTTCGAGGCGGGCAATCACCCGCTGGTCAAGAGCCTGCGTCCGGGCGAGCGCGGCGAAGGCGGAGACGGGGCGACGATCGTCAGCCTCTGACGATCGCGTCATCGGACCCAGGGCGCGCCCGGGATCAGCGTGGTTGACCGGCTCGGTGCTTCCTGCGAATGCGAGGCTTCGATGGTTTCGGCGTGGGACTCGGGCCGACGCTCGGCGGCACGCTTTCGCTCGGGCTGGGTGACGGCGAAGGCGACGGCTGTGGCTCGCAGGTCCCGCGTGGCGGGAACGGAGCGCCCCACGTGGCGCCGAACGGCAGGAGTCTCCCAAAGCCGAAATAGGCGGTCGGCGTGTGCTTCGGGCCTCCGAAGACGCCCGAACCGCGCGCGGCGCGCTGAGCCCAGCCTCGCGTGTAGGGCCGCCACTGCGGGAAGCCCGGCTCCACCTTCGAGAGGTCCATGAAGCCCTTCGTGACCTTGGGACCCGTGCAGCCCTCGTTCCACAGCTTGCCCGTCGCGTCATCGATCGCCATCCCGACCTTCGTGTTGTCGACGTCGGTGGGAACCGTTCCCTCGATGAACAACTCGCTGACCGTGCGCCGCGAGAACGGGCCGGGCTTCATTCCGCTGTATGCATCGACCTTTGCCGTCACGAGACCGGGCGGCTTCGTGCTCTTGAAGTCGGCGATCGGCATGCTCCTGCTCACCTCGGTCATGAACGACTGCCAGAGCGTCGCCGAGGTCTCGAGGGCGACCGTCTCGTTGCGTGGAAGGCTGTTGTCCGAGTTGCCCATCCATGCGCCGACGACCAGGGCGGGAGCTTTCGGATCTTTCGGCGGTGCGAGGTAGCCCATCGCCGCGAGATCGATCTCGTCGTTCGTCGTTCCCGTCTTCAGCGCGGCCGGCCGGCGGACCTTGCCCTTGAGGATCTCCCGCTGGCCCCAGAACGGGTTGATCTTGGGATCGGTGTTCGAGGCCAGGATGTCGGTCATGATGTAGGCCGCCTGCGGGCTCGCGACCTGCTTGCCGGCCTTCTTCTCCGACCCGGGGATCGGATAGACGGCCTTTCCGGACGCATCGGTGACCGTGGCGATCGCGGTTCGTGCCATGAGCTTGCCGCCGTTCGCGATCGCCCCGAAGGCCGAGATGAGGTCGGCGTAGTGCAGGTTGAGGGTGCCGATCGCGATCGCCGGGCCCGCGTCCTGCTTCCGCTGCACGAAGGTGATCCCGAACTTCCGCGCCTCGTCGTAGACGTGCCCGGGGGTCAGCTCGATCGCGGCCTTGATCGCCGGAATGTTGAGTGACAGCTGGATCGCCTCGCGCATCCGGAGCGGACCCCGTTCGGCGTTGTCGGCATCCGTCGGCGTGTAGCCACCCCCGAAGTTCGTGACGACGTCCATGAACAGGCTGGCGGCGGTCATGGTCTTGTCGTCGAGTCCGGTGATGTAGTTGATCGGCTTGAACGCCGATCCCGCCTGGCGCCAACCGTCGGCCAGGACGTCGAACTGTGGCTGGAACTTCTTGCCGCGGGCCTTCTCGTCGTAGCCGGCACTACCGACGTAGGCCAGGATCTGCCCGGTGCGGTAGTCGATCGCGGCCATCGCCGAGTTGTAGATGCCCTTGTTGCGCAGGTCGTTGATCCACTTGAGGTTGGAGACCTTGAGCTCCTTGAGCTTTGCCGCGTAGTTCGGCGCGTTTGGCGCAATCGCGGCCGCCTTGACCCACTTCTCGGCGATCTGCTGCATCTTCCAGTCGAGCGTCGTCACGATGCGGTAGCCGCCGCTGTCGACCAGCTCGCAGCTGTCGGCCTGCTCGGCGCCACAGAGGATCTCGCCCAGCTGATGGCGGACCTGCCAGACGAAGTGGGGCGCCTTCCATTTGGCTCCGGCCTGCTCGGCCAGCACAACCGGCTCAGTCATCGCCTGGCGGACCTGCTCATCGCTGATGCCCGCTCCGGGGACGGCATAGGGACCGCCTTGCGCGGTCAGAACTCGGTTCGCCAGCATCTCCTGGAGGACCTGGTTGCGGCGAAGGACGATGCGCGAGTCCTGCGGGACGATCAGCTTCTTGTTGTCGTCCTCCTCGGCGTTCTTGACCAGGTCGTATGCGCTGGGCGACTGCGGGATGGCCGCCAAAATGGCCGCCTGGGCGATCGTGAGCTTCGACAGGTCGGTCACGCCGAAGTACGCCTCGGCCGCAGCCTTGATCCCGTACGCCTGGTTCCCGTAGTAGTTCTGGTTAAGGTACGCGGCCATGATCCGCTGCTTGCCGTCGAGGCCCGGGAATTCCTGCGTCAGACGAATGGACTGGATGATCTCCTTGATCTTCCGCTCGTACTTGTTGCCTGCCAGGACGGTGTCGGGCAGCAGCCGGTTGCGGACGAGCTGCTGGGTGATCGTCGATGCGCCGCGTTCGCGGCCGCTGAGGGTGTCCAGGCCGGCCGAGACGATGCCCACGGGATCGAAGCCCGCGTTCGTCCAGTAGGTGTGGTCCTCGATGCTCGTGGTCGCGTCGATGACAACAGGCGGGATGTCCTTGAACGTGACCACCTCGCGCTGCTGCTGGCCGAAGCGCGCGAGCTCGACCTTGCCGGTGCGGTCGTAGACGATCGACTGCTGGGTGAAGGTGAGCGCGTTGAAGACCTGCTGGGGGTCCTTGAGGCCCTGGCTGTAGAAGTTGTAGGCGCCGACGGCCGCGATCAGGCCGAGCGCACCCACGACCAGGAACGTCGAGAATAGAAAGAGGGGGAGGCCGATGGCGAGAGCGCTGGCGGTACTGCCTCGGCTCTTGCGGCTGCCGTTGCCGTTGCGGCTAAGGCGCCGCCTCCGTTCGAGGCTGCTCTTCATGCCGCGCGCGACGATAGCATATGGACCCTGATGGTCTGCCTCCTCATCGTGCGCCCGAACGGGCGCCGCCCCGAGACGTCTCGCGCTCCAGGGCTGTGACGGCGGCGGAACCGAAGACGCCCGCCAGTCGGCCCAGCCAAACCGTGTCAGCCGTGAGCGAGCGACTTCCAGAGGGCCGGCCGGATCCCGCCGGTCTGCTGTCCGAGCTGCGGTGGCGCGGCATGCTCAAGGAGACGACGCCGGGCCTCGCCGAGCGGTTGGCGACCGGCCGCCCGATCGCGGGTTACAACGGCTTCGATCCATCGGCCCCCTGGCTGCACATCGGCCACCTCGTGCCGATCTTCGGGCTGGTGCACCTGCAGCGCCACGGTGGCCGCCCCGTGGTGGTCGTTGGCGGGGGGACAGGCATGATCGGCGATCCGTCGGGCAGGTCGAGCGAACGCAACCTGCTGGACCGGCCGACGATCGAGGCGAATACCCGCTCGATTCGGGGGCAGCTCGAGCACTTCCTCGACTTCACCGGCCCGCACAGCGCGGTCGTGGTCGACAACTACGAATGGCTCAGCCGGTTCGGGATGCTCGAGTTCCTGCGCGACGTTGGCAAGCACTTCACCGTCCCGTACATGCTGGCCAAGGACTCCGTCCAGATGCGGCTGGACCGGGGCCTCTCGTTCACCGAATTCAGCTACATGCTCCTGCAGGCGGCCGACTTCCTGCACCTGTACCGGACGATGGGCGTGGAGCTCCAGATGGGCGGCGCCGACCAGTGGGGCAACATCACCGCCGGCCTCGAGCTGATCCG
>DASXSA010000119.1:0-4756 GCA_036506235.1 Candidatus Limnocylindrales bacterium
CGGCGAGTCCGTCGGCCTTGACGACCAGGCCGCGCCCGGCCCCAGCCAGCTCGGCCGCGTAGGCGCGCGCCGGCTGGAGCCCCTCGAACGTGCGTGAGTCGGCCATCGGAATGCCGGCGGCCGCCGCGATCTCGTGGCAGAAACCCTTTGAGGATTCGATCCGTGCCGCCGCCTCCGAAGGCCCGAAGGTCGCGATCCCCGCTTCGCGCAGGTCGTCGGCGACGCCCGCGGCAAGCGGCGCCTCGGGGCCGATCACCGCCAGCTCCACGGAATTGCTACGGGCGAGGCGGACGAGCGCCGCACCGTCGAGCGGATCGACGTGCGGGCTGACCGTGACGCGCGGCTCCTCGCCGATTGCGGCGGATCCCGGAGCCACGATCACCCGATTGATCCCGGGCTCGTGAGCGAGCTTCCATGCCAGCGCGTGCTCGCGTCCGCCGCCACCCACGACGAGGACCTGCGTTGGCATGATCGGCAGGCTCATGCCAGGCCCACGGGCGTGGGCGCCAGCCGCCGGCGCATCGGCCGGTAGGCGCGCTCGATCGTCTGCGTTCGCTCCGGCCCGACCGACACGAGCACGATCGGGACACCTGCGTAGTCCTCCAGCGCGGAGACGTAGCGCCGGGCGTTCTCGGGCAGGTCACCGAGGGCTCGCACGTCATGGAGCTGCTCCTGCCAGCCGGGGAACGTCTCGTAGATCGGCTTCGCGCGCCACAGGAGTTCCGCGGAGGAAGGCCACGACTCGACCCGCCGCCCGTCGATCTCATAGGCCACACAGAGTCGGAGCTCGGGAATGCCGCTCAGGATGTCGAGCTTGTTCAGCATGATCGCGCTGACCGAGTTGACCGCCACGGCATAGCGCAGCGGAACCGCGTCGAACCAGCCCACCCGCCGTCGGCGGCCGGTCGTCGTGCCGTACTCGTGGCCGCGCTCGGCGATCCCGTCCCCGATCTCGTCCGTCAGCTCGGTCGGATAGGGGCCGGAGCCCACCCTGGTCGAGTAGGCCTTCATGACCCCGATGACCTCGTCGACCTGGAGCGGCCCGATGCCGCCGCCCGTGCAGGCACCTCCCGCAATCGGGTTGGAGGAAGTCACGAAGGGATAGCTGCCGTGGTCGAGGTCGAGCAGCGTCCCCTGGGCGCCCTCGAGCAGGACGTGGTCACCGCGGCGGAGGGCGTCCTGGACGAGCCACGTCGTGTCGGCGAGGTGGCGCTGGAGGCGGTTCCCCCAGCCCGTCGCGAGCTCGACGAGCGGCTCGACCTCGAAGCGCTCCTGGCTGCCGATCGCGGCCAGCAGACTGTTTCGGTCCGGGACGACGGTGCACAGCTTGGCTCGCAGGACCTGGGGATCCAGCAGGTCCTCCATCCGCAACCCGATCCGCCAGGCCCGGTCGGCGTAGGCCGGCCCGATGCCGCGGTGGGTCGTGCCGACGGCCTCGTTCCCGAGACGTGTCTCGAGGGCCCGATCGAGGGCCAGGTGGTAGGGCAGGATCACGTGCGCGCTCCGGCTCACCCGCACCGCCGCGGTGCCGATTCCGCGTGCGGCGAGCGTGTCGAGCTCCCTGATCAGCGTGTCCGGGTTGACCACCACGCCCGGTCCGATCACGCAGCTGATGTGCGGATAGAGCACGCCCGAGGGCACGAGATGCAGCTTGAACACCTCGTCGCCCGACTGGACCGTGTGGCCGGCGTTGTCGCCGCCCTGGTAGCGCACGACCATGGCGACCTGCTCGGCCAGGAAGTCCGTCGTCTTGCCCTTGCCCTCGTCGCCCCACTGCAGGCCGACGATGACGGTCGCCGGCATGTTCAGGCTTCCTCCGGAGCAACGAAAAGGCCCCGACCTGCCGGCCGGGGGCCTGGATACACTCCGCCCTTGTGCCGCCGCCGCGGCGCATGCGTCCTGTCGAAGGTGCTCGTCCGTCTCACCGGGCGAACGGGGCGCCTTCCTGGGCCAATAGCGCGATCCTCGCTGGCTGGGGCGTGGGGACGGCCGGGAGTATAGCAGTGGGGGACGGCGGGGCGAGGCGCGCCGGCGAGGTGCGGAGGCGGGTCCGGCGAGGCGCGGAGGCGGGGTCCGACGGCCTCCCCAGGGCCGTCGCTCAGCGGACCTTCGCCACTGGCCGTCAGTACCTTCGGCAAGTCCACCGCAGGACTGCGGGCCAGTACGCTCGGGTGGTGACGCGATTCCTCGGCGGCCTGGGTCTGCTGGCCCCGATCGCCCTCCTGCTCGCGAACTTCGCCATGCCCGCCGCGCTGTCGGTCTCGCTCGACGCCGGACCGGTGAACATCGCCCGACTGCTGGTCGCGCTCGCAATCGGATCGTCGGCGACGGCGCTCCTGACGTGGCTCTTCCTCCAGTGGCGGCTCCGTCGCCTCGTGCGCGCGGCGGAGCGACTGGCCAAGGGCGATCTCGATGCCCGCGTGAAGACGACGAGCCTGGGGGTTGAGGGCCGGCTCGCGAAGGCGATCAACGGCATCGCGACCGCGCTCGCCGAGACGACCGACGCCGCCACGGTCGACCGCCTGACGGGCGTGAGCAACCGCGCCGTCATCGTCAACGCGCTGTTCACGGAGGTCGAGCGGGCGAGCCGCTATGACCGGCCCTTGTCCGTGGCGTTCGTCGACATCGACCATTTCAAGACGGTCAACGACACGTACGGCCACGAGGCGGGTGACGTGGTCCTGCGCGGCGTCGCCCAAACGATCCGCTCGAACCTCCGGGGGACGGACAGCGTCGGGCGCTACGGCGGCGAGGAATTCATGCTTCTGCTCACCGAGACGCCCGTCGACGACGCGGCCGTGCTCGCCGAGAAGCTGCGCCTCCTGGTCCAGCGTGACCGGTTCGAGGTCGACGGGAACGCCGGCCTGAGTGTCACCGTATCGGTTGGCATCGCGGGCGGGGTCGGGAAGAACCTCCGCGTAGACGAGCTGGTTCGTGACGCCGACGCGGCGATGTACAGCGCGAAGTCACTCGGGCGCAACCAGACGTACGTCTTCGCGGAGCCGGACGACGACGCACGCATCCCGCGTGCCCCGATCTCGTCGAGCGGCCGGGCAACGGCCCAGGAGATCGGGCGTGCCGCGCGCGAGGCCGCAACCGCGGCCCTGACGTCGGTCATCGCTCCCCTGCCCCACTACCGCGGCCAGCCGTCAGCGCTCATCGCCTCGATCGTCGTGGCCATGGCCCGCCACCTCGACCTGCCCGAGGCCGAGGCAGACCGGATCCGGGTTGCCGCGCTCCTGCACGACGTCGGGAAGGTGGCGATTCCCGAGGACATCCTGGAGAAGCCATCGCCGCTGACGTCGGGCGAATGGCGGTCGGTGGTCCAGCATCCCCGCATCGGCCAGGTGATCCTCGAGCAGGCGGGGGCCCTGAAGGACGCCGTGCCCATCATCCTGCACCACCACGAGCGGTTCGCCGGGCACGGCTACCCGTACGGCATTCGCGGCCAGGACATCCCACTCGGGGCCCGGATCGTGGCGATTGCAGACGCCTACGACGCGATGACCCACGACCGGCCGTACAAGCGGGCGATCAGCCACGACCAGGCGATCAACGAGCTCCGCCGCCACGCCGGCACGCAGTTCGACCCGGAGCTCGTGGGGCTGTTCTGCGATCTGTTCGCGACGCACGCACCCGAAGTCGATCCTGCCCTCGCGCTGCTGGCCGGCCTGAGCCTGCATCCCACGCCAACGGGGATCGGTGGGGCCCCGTCGGCCCGGCGACGCCGCTCCGTGGAGGCGATGCCCCCGCCCTCCGCAGCCTCGTAGGGCTGCGGGGTCCTCGGCGGACCGGCCAGGCGAACGCGCGAGCCTGCGCGTCAGCCGAAGCGGGCCGCCGCTGCGCGGGCCGCAGGATCACCTCTTGCCGTCGGGAATATCGCCGTCCGTTGATTGGCGGCTAATCGGCCGATACGTGGTCGTGCAGGGGCACCTGCTACGTTGGGTCTGCCCGCCAAGCCAACGCCGGCCTCGCCGACCGCCGACCGCAGATCGCCGATACCGCCGATCCGTCGTTGTCCGTGGTCCGACCGCCGGGGCCGGCTGTCTCCGCCGAGCGGCGTCCTCGCCGTCCGAACACCCGCCGCACGCGGGGTCGGCCCGATACCCGTCGGCCGACCGGGAAGGAGTACGAATCGTGAACAAGGTCCTGTTGACCGGCCGCCTCACGCGCGACCCGGAGATGCGCAGCCTCGCGAGTGGCAAGAACGTCACGCAATTCAGCGTGGCCACGAACGAGTACGGCGCCAACGGAAAGGAACGGGCCGAGTACCACAACATCGTCACTTGGGACCGGCTCGCCGAAATCTGCGGTCAGTACCTCGGCAAGGGCCAGCAGGTGGCTATCGAGGGCCGGATCCAGACGCGCTCCTGGGACGATGACCGCGGGCAGAGACACTGGAAAACCGAGGTCGTCGCCGCGAGCGTCGAGATGCTCTCGGGGCGACGCAAGAAGGACTACGAAGCCGAGACGGCGGCGGATGCGCTGGCCGCCCAGGCGGGGGCGTTCGATAGCGGCGGGCCGGTTCCCGCCAGTGAGCCGATCCCATCGACGAGCCAGCTCCCTGCCGAAGCCGACGCGATCGACGAAGCCGACGAGGCCGACGAAGCCGACGACGAGGACGTCGAGGCCGCCTGACCACGCCCTCCTCCTTCCTCGACCGGTGGTGGCTTCCCCTCCCACCACCGGTCGAGCCTTAGCCGGATTCGGGAGCCTCGGCCCGTTCGGAACCCTCGTACAGGCGTCGCCTGGGCAG
>DASXSA010000120.1:0-2567 GCA_036506235.1 Candidatus Limnocylindrales bacterium
GCATCGGTCTTCTCGGCGTGGGCCGGAGGAGATCTGATCGGCAGCCGGCCTCGAGACGTAGCGGCGGTGGTGCCTGGCGGCGCCTCGCGGGCCGGAACCTCTTCGCCGACCGCAAGCCCCTCGGCGTCACCAGAGCCGACAGAGACTCCGAGCGCGACGCCCGGTCCCGGCGAGCCTGGCGCGAGCAGCGAGCCCAGTTCGAAGCCGGCCGGGACGCCGGAAGCCAGCCCAAGCCCCGCTTTGACGCCTACTGTCACGCCTGGCGCGCCCATCAGCACGCCGTCGCGAGGGCTCGATTCCGCGTCCGAGGCCGAATCGTTCCTGGTCGATCCGCTCACGTGGGCACAAACGCCCCTCGCCCGGTCGGCCTGGCGTCCCGTCGTCGATTCGTCCGGTCGGCTCGCCGTGTACTGGGCGGGAACCGTTCGCCGCGACGCCGCCAGCGGGGCCTGGGAGCCGGACCAGGGTCGGCTCGTGGTGGGCCAGTGGCCGCAGCTGACCGGTCGCGCATCGAGCGACACAACCTCGCCACAGCCGCTCCCTTCGTCCGTGGTCGGGACGCTCCTTGCCGGCTCGTCGATCCCGGACTGGGACATCCGATGGGATCCGTCGGGCACCCATCTCGCGGCATGGGTCGCGGATGAGCGTGATTCCTCCGTCGGCCATCTGAGTCTGCTGACGGTCGATCAGCCGACAGGCGGCATCGAGGACGACCGCTCCCTGCTGGCACCGACGCCGGCGCTGCCTGGCTTTGCCATCGTCGACGGGCGCCTGACATGGGCGACGCCACCCGGCCAGGACGGCCAGGGAAGCAGCCTCCAGCTCCTCGCCTGGAGTGGCAACGAGCGCGGGCGTGTCGAAACCACACCGCTCGAGGGCTCCGAACCCGTGGTCGTCATCCGCTAAGGCGTCGTCTCGGGCGAGGGTCCCGGTGCGTCCGGGCACCGGAAACGCCTCGACCGGTGGCCTTTGACAGCGTTGTGGCGCAGGGCCACGAGCCGCCGTAGCGGTATTCGCGAGTGCACGATCAGGGCCTTTGCCGTATCGTGGCGCGGCTGTGCGACCAAGCCCCCTGGTCGCGAGCGCGGTGCTCACTGTCGTGCTCGCGCTGGTCGCCCTGCCAGGCATTGCGGGCTCGCGAACCCCCAGCCCCGACCGGCCCATCGAAGCAGCGGCGTTCCAGGCGTTCTCGATCCAGGCGACGGATGATGGATCGTCCTCGACGATCGATCCGCTCGACCCTGCCCAGCGGTCCGCAAACTACCTCGAGGCGGACGCCGCGATTGCGCAACCGGGCCAGACACTGCCCGTGCCAGGACGACCGCACACCATCCAGCCGGCCGTCAGCGCACAGCTCAGCATCAAGCCGCCGCGCTACACGCTTTCGGGCTTTGCATCGTTCTACGACAACGGCACGACGGCGATGCGGCTCCCGCGCGGCACGCTGATCAGGGTGTGCGGCGCGGGAGGCTGCCTCGAGCGGGTGGTGAACGATTACGGCCCATCCGCCTCATTCCAGCCCGTACGAATCATCGACATGTACCGCCCGGACTTCTTCGCGGTCTGCGGCTGTCCATCGTGGTCCGGGACGGCCCAGGTAACGGTGGCCGTCTACTAGGCCTTCCCCGGCTGGCCGCTGACCAGGCGTTGCGTCCGAGCGCGAACTGATCCGCGGTATCCTTCCCGAGACCTTTAACGACCGGCCCAGTGAGGCCGGGAAGGAGGAAGCCCGGGTGCCACAGCCGGACGCACGCCGGATCATGACTGCGGACGAGATTCGCCGGGCGATCGTCCGGATCTCGCACGAGATCGTGGAGAAGCAGGCCGGGACCGAGGGCCTCGTCCTCGTTGGGATTCAGCGCCGCGGTGTCCCGCTCGCACGACGATTGGCGGACGCGATCAGCGACCATGAGGGCGTCCGCCTTCCGGTCGGCGCGCTCGACATTACGTTCTACCGCGACGACCTGTCACTCATCGCCCAGCACCCGCTGGTCAAGGGCACGGACATCCCCTTCGACCTCAATGCCGTGACGGTCGTCCTCGTCGACGACGTGCTGTACACGGGCCGAACGATCCGGTCAGCCATGGACGCCCTGGTGGATTTCGGTCGCCCGCAGGCGATCCGGCTCGCGGTGCTCGTCGATCGGGGTCACCGTGAGCTCCCGATCCGCGCAGACCACGTCGGCAAGAACGTGCCGACGTCGCGCGAGGAGCTCGTCCGCGTGCACCTGGCCGAGATCGACGACGAGGACGGCGTCGATATCGAGCGTCTCGCACCGGCGGCGGTCGGCGCCGCAGGGTGATGGTCCGCGGATGAGCCTTGCCGTGCCGGACGAGGTCGGATCCGCAGCAGCGACACCGGCCGTTCCGTCGGTCGAGGCGGCGCCCGAGACCCAGTCGATCGGCTGGCCGCACCGCCACCTCCTCGATCTCGACGTCGTCACGTGGCCCGAGATCGAGCTCGTCATGCGCACCACCGACGCGATGCGGGAGGTCCTCAGCCGGCCGATCCCCCGCGTCCCGGCACTCCGCGGCAAGAGCGTGACGCTCCTGTTCTACGAGGCTTC
>DASXSA010000121.1:0-5876 GCA_036506235.1 Candidatus Limnocylindrales bacterium
GCCTCTCTGCCGCCGACGACGCCCGAGTACGAGCCCGGGCATGCCGGCGACCCGACCTACCTCCTGAACGGGATCCTCATCACCGGGAGCGACGTCCGCGTGGCGCTCAAGAACCCGGGCGACTACACGTTCGGGCGCGTCGTCGGCCTCAACACGACCGACGTGGGCGCGCGCGCCAAGGTTGGCTGGATGGGCAACATGCTGCCGGTCGCCGTCCGGCGATTCGTCAAGGCCCCCGGTCCCTCCAGCAACACCTCGCCCTGTGCGAACGACCAAACCCAGTTCATGGACTTCTTCGCGACGGCCGATACCGCATGCCTGGGCACAGACTCGAACGACGCCCTCCGTACCGACCCCAGTGCCGGTATGAACTTCGACTCCGTCAATCCGGGCGCCGACAGCTCAGAGCACGGTCCCATCGTCACGATCCTCGGGCAGGGGGCACAGCCCGACAACGGCGCCGACTTCCGGGGCTTCATCGCGCTCGACATCCGCAACTTTGCGACCGATCTCTCGCAGCTCTACTACAACGAGGTCACAGCGGGCACGAACTCGAACACGTTGAAGGCCATGGAGGCGAACTGGATCACGCTCGGCGGTTACCCCGGTCCGATGTTCCCGCCGGCCACCACGCCACCCGACGCCAACGACCAGGTCGGGATCATGTCCGGCAACGACACCGGCATCGCGATCGACGAGGTCAACAACCGCTTCGCCCTGGGCGAGGAGGTTCTGGTCGCCGTGTACCCGGGCGTGACGATGGCAATCCCCGACTTCTCGATGACCCCGCCCGCGACGATCGCCCTTCCGACCACGGGCACGGTCGTTAATGCCGGCTCGCTCAAGGTGGCCAAGAACCAGGCCTTCACGGGCACCGTCACGCTTTCCACGCTGAGTGACTCGCTGGATCCCCAGAACCCGATGGAGACCGGCGCGCTCCAGGGGGGCACCGCTCCCGTCACCTACACGCCAAACCCGGTGACTCCATCCCAGGGATCAGGGACAACGGTGTCGATGACGAACATGACGACCTCGGGCGCAACGGCCGGCATCTACACCCTCTGGATCCAGGGACAAGCCGGAAGCCCCTACCTGACGGTGAAGAAGGAACCATTTGCGATCAACGTCGGCGGCGTCAGTCGCGACTTCACGTTCACCTCTTCGTCGAGCGTCGGGGTGGCCGCCAATCAGGGCGACACGGTTTCGTTCACCCTGAACCTCCGGAAGACGGGAGCCAATTTCGGCAACCCGGTGACGCTGAGCGTCGACACCCCGCTGCCGTCCGGCGTCGGTGCGATCACCTTGAGCCCCAGCTCGGTCACCCCGGCCGCAGGAACCGGAACCGACAGCACGCTGACGATCAACACGGGAACCATGGCCCCCGGCGCCTACGACTTCGTGGTTCGAGCGAGCGGGATGAACGGCGACTCGCCTTCCCACAAGGTCACTCACCTGCTCCGCCTGACGGTCTACGTCGCGACCGCCGCGAGCAATGGTGGGAAGGAATACGTCGACATCGACGGCTTCGCCGTCATGCGGATTACCTCGATGGACAGCAACCACGTCGATGCCTATGCGATCACGCCCGTGATCGCCGACATGGCCGATGAACGGCTTCGCCGCGGTCAGGTGGCGAAGCTGGTGCCCTGGGACTAGCCGAAAGGGCACGGCACCAACCCGCGGGCGCTCGCCGCCCGCATCGGGAGGCACTCATTCCATGGAATTGGAGTACAAGGACAACGGCCGGCGCGGCAAGTTCATCATCGTGCTGGGCGTCATCCTCGCCCTTGCCGCCGGCGGCGCCGCGTTCTACGTCATCAACCAGGCCCAGCAGCAGGCCGGCACGGGCAACACGCCCAAGCTGAACCTCGTCGTCGCCGCGCGGACGATCCCCGCCCGCAAGCCGATCGAGGACGGCGACCTGCTCGTGCGCGAAGTTCCGATCGATCCGACGAACGCGCAGGGCGTGATCACCGACAAGACCAAGCTGATCGGGCGGATCCTTGCGATCTCCGCGCTCGAGGGCCAGCTGGTCACCACCAACATGCTCGCGTCGAGCACGTCCGGCGGGCAGTTCTCGGTGCTTTCGCCAGGCGAAGTCGTCACGCCCGACTCGCCGTACTGGCGGGCGGTCTCGCTGAACGTGCCAGACGACCGCGCGGTGGGCGGCCTCCTGGAGCCGAACGAGACGGTCGACATCTTCGTCACGGCGACGGTGAACGTGCCCCAGGACCTGCTGGACCAGGGCAAGTTCTACACGGACAAGTCGACCAAGATCACCTACCAGAACATCCCAATCCTGGCCAAGTCTGGCGCGATGTACATCATCCGTGTCTCGTTGCCGGTCGCCGAGGAAATCGCCCACCTGCAGGCCAGCGGCACGGCCCAGTTCAGCATGGCCCTGCGGCCCAACGAGGACACCAGGGCGGTCGATGCCGCCAAGCTCGGCGAGACGACCAACGTGATCATCCAGCGTTACGGCCTGCCGGTTCCCCTGACCTACCCGCCGGGCAAGGGCGGCGGACCGATCGCCACGCCATTCCCGAGCGCCAAGCCACAGGCTTCGGCCTCGCCCTCGGCTTCCGAAGCTCCCGTACCCTAGAGGCCGGCTGCCCTTCGGGGCATACCCTCGCGCCGCTGACCCGGCGCGCCTCCCGGCCGCCCGACCCGCTCCGCCGGCGGGTCGGGCGGCCTCATTTCTCCGACGCCGCCACCCACCGATCCCAGCGTGCCATCACGGCGGCTTTCGTCTCCTCCTTCGAGTCCGAGGTATCGAGCGGCTCGAGCGGCACCCGGCCCGCCGACAGTCCTGCCGAGGCGCGTTCTGCAATGCCCGCCTGCGCGTTGATGCGCCGCGCGCCGTCCTCGACCTCCAGGCCGCGACCCGTCAGTCGCGAGCGTTGCGCCTCCGGGCTGCAGTGCACCAACCAGACGACGTCGCACAGCTCGCCCAGCCCTCCTTCGACCAGCTTGATGGCCTCGATGACCACGGCCGGTGCGCCAACCCTCCCGGCGTCCTCGAGCTGCGCGATGA
The DNA here is from genome assembly GCA_036506235.1 of Candidatus Limnocylindrales bacterium. GTDB lineage: Bacteria > Chloroflexota > Limnocylindria > Limnocylindrales > CSP1-4 > CF-16. Next base: position 3,035 of record DASXSA010000121.1, read on the forward strand.
TGCGGGGTCGAACAAGTGGGTGGACGATCGCCTCGAGCTCCCGGAGAGCGGCCTCGTCGTCAAAGACCAGGCGTGCGAGCGCGGCTCGATCAAGTGTTCCGTCCCTGCCACGGAACCGCTCGCCGAACTTCGCGAGCACCTGGTCGTGGCCGGGCTCGCCCGGCGCAGTCACGCCGCGTGCGATCCGGTCCGCGTCGATGACGATCGCGCCGCGTTCCCCGAGCCATGCGGCGACCGTCGACTTGCCGCAGCCGATCGGTCCCGTCAGGCCAATCACGATCGGCCGACCAGCCGGGCGCGGCTGGGACGCGTGCTGACCGGCCATCATCCGGGTCCCCGAACGGGCCCGACGGCAGACGTTGCGCACAGGAGAACAAAACCCGCCCCTAAAGCCTTCGATCGCGATCCAGAGGCGGCCGGTGGACCAAAACCATCCCGAGCCACGCTCACGGCGGCCCGTTTCTCGCTTCGGGCTGACGTGTCTGGCAGTCCACGATCTGTCTGCACCCATCGAAATCGCAGATTTGGTGTTCTGGCAGCAACAATCGTCACGGTGCGCGCTCGGCGAGCTCCAACCACGCCTGCTCTGCCGTTGTCAGGGCGGCCTCAACGTCGGCCAGCTCGCTCGTGACCCGGCGCAGCTCGACGAAGTTCGCCTGGACCTGTGGATCGCCGACCGCCAGCTCGAGGTGTGTCTTCCGTAGCCCGAGGCGCGTGAGCTCGCCCTCGACGCTCGCCAGCTGCCGCCGATACGCATCTTTCGACAATTTCCCCTTCTTCTCGCCTGTGTTGGTGATGGGCGTGCTGGCGACCCCTGCGGCGACGGCTGGGCGGCGCGCGGTGCTTCGATCGGAGCTTCCATTTGCGTCAGCGGAGGAAGCGAAGATCGAAGCCCGAGAACGGGCCGAGGTCGAGGCGCCAGAGGGCCCGCCTGCGAGGAGACGTCGGGCCTGGGTCTGGGCAGCCTCACTGACGGTCCATCCCTCGGCGAGGGCCGATCGCCAGGCTCGATACCCGCCGTCGAACGGCACCGCCAGCCCCTCGTCGATCACCCACAGCTTTTCGCAGACCGTCTCGAGCAACCGCCGGTCGTGGCTGACAACGAGCAGCGTCGCTGGCGTCTCGGCCATGAACGCCTCGATTGCCTCGCGTGCCGGGATGTCCAGGTGGTTGGTCGGCTCGTCCAGCAGCAACAGGTTGGCCGGCATGATGCCCAGCAGCGCGAGCTCGAGTCGCGACCGCTCGCCGCCGGACAGTGAGCGGACCTCCTTCAGCACGTCGTCGCCGCGGAACAGGAAGCGCGCCAGGTAACTGCGCGCCTCCCCGGCGGTGACCGGCATGGCCGCGAGCAGGGCGTCGAGAACCGTCGTGCCCGGGATCGCGGCCTCGCGGAGCTGGGCGAGGTACCCGATCTGGACCGCGTTTCCGAACGACAGGACCCCGTCCAGCGGCGACAGCTCGCCCGCAATCGTGCGCAGTAGGGTGGTCTTGCCCGCCCCGTTCGGCCCAACGATTCCGATCCGGGCGCCACGCTCGGCGGCCAGAAACGGTATGCGCGCGACCGGCCGGGGCGTCGCTCCCGCATAACCGATCGCCAGGTCCTCCATGCGGACGGCGATCTCCCCAGACCGAGCCGGCCGTCCGCCGCCAGGCGCTGAAGACGGCAGCGCCAGCCGTCGCGCGCGCTTCGGCGCGGCAACGCCCTCGGACTGCAGCCGTTCCAGGCGAGCCTCGTGCTCGTGCATCTTCGCGTACTTGCGGTGGCTCCGGTAACGCTGCACGAGCTCCTGCTCGCGGGCGACCTGCGCCGCGTGGCTGTCGACCTCCTTCACCGTTCGGGCATCGCGCTCCTCCCGCTGGCGGTGGTAGGCGGAGTAATCGCCGCGGAAAGCCGTGATCCGCCGGTCGCGCAACTCCCATATCCGCGTGACGGTCGCGTCCAGGAATGCGCGATCGTGGGAGGCGACCAGGAGCGCTCCTGCCCGATGGCGCAGGTGCTCTTCAAGCCATTCGAGCGCGTCGAGGTCAAGGTGGTTGGTCGGTTCGTCGAGCAGAAGGAGATCGGGGTCGGCGATCACGAGCCGCGCGAGCGCCCCGCGTGTCTGCTGGCCACCCGACATGTCGGCCGGCCGCCGCGCCCACTCGTCCCGAGCGAAGCCCAGCCCGGAGAGCGCCTCGTCCACGCGCTGGTCCAGCGTGTAACCGCCGAGCACCTCGAAGTAGTGCTGGAGGTCCTCGTACTCGAGGTCGGTGACGCGGCCCGCGCGCTCGAGCTCGGCCAGCTCGCGTTCCATCGCCTCGAGTCGCACAGCGCCGCGGCGCACGGCAGTGCGCAGGTCCGGGGCGGCCATGAACGCCGCGTCGAAGTGGGCTTCCTGGGCGAGCATGCCAAGCGACAGCCCACGCTTGCGGTGGACCTGTCCTCGGTCGGGCTCGTCAATGCCGGCCGCAACCCGCAGCAGGGTGGTCTTGCCGGCTCCATTCGGCCCCACCAGGCCCACGCGATCGCCGGTGGCGATCGCCGCGTCGATGCCATCAAGGATGACGAAGTCGCCGATCTCGCGGATGACGCCGTCCAGGCGAACGACCGACACGTTAGCCGCCCACCGCCGCACGAGCCTTCGCCCGCCTGGTCGCGGCCGCCCGTCGGGTCCGGTTGGCACGTTCGCGAGCCGCAGCCCCAGCCTTGTCGAGGGCCGTCAGCCCGACCGCGTCGCCACCGCCCAGCTCGGTCCAGCGGACTCCCCTGCGACCGGCGGCGGCTCCCGGCCGCGGCACCATCCCGCGCAGGATCACCGCCGCACCCTTGCGGTCCCGGGCAGGCAGGCGCTGGCACCACGAG
>DASXSA010000122.1:0-6691 GCA_036506235.1 Candidatus Limnocylindrales bacterium
GTGGCCGCGGTCGCAGAGGTGGCCGCGGGGCTCGCGCTCGTCCCGACCGGAGGCAGCGACTACCATGGCGACTTCGGCCCGTATGCCGAATCGCACGCCCGCCTGTGGGTTCCACCCCAGGTCGGCACGGAGCTCCTGGAGAGATTGAACAACCTGCCAGCGTCGGCGCCGTCGTGATCACCGCTCCTCGTTCGCGCGCACTGCCCGTGCTCGACGTGCCGGTCGCCGCGCGCCCGCCGACGATGCCGCCCGTGCCCGTGGACGAGCGCCTGGCGGAATACCTGCCCGAGCCGCGGTCGTTGCCGCGCTTCTTCATCTGGACGCTCGGCTGCCAGATGAACCGCAGCGACTCGGAGGAGATGGCCGGCCGCCTCCAGGCCGCGGGCTGCGAACCGGCGCAGGGGCTCGACACTGCCGACCTGATCGTGATCAACACCTGCGCGATCAGGGAAGCCGCAGAGCAGAAGGTCATCGGGCGGCAGGGCCATCTCGCTGGCCTGAAGGCGGCGAATCCCGGCCTGAGAGTCGTGCTCACCGGGTGTTCAGTCCGCGAGCCCGATCGAGCGGGCCTGCATCATCGCTATCCCGCAGTGGACCTGTTCCTGCGACCCGACGAGGAACCAGAGCTCATCGACCGGCTGGGTCTCGTCTCGGCGCAGGCGCCGATCGGTGCGGTCGGGTCGACGACGGTCGTCGGTCGGCACGTCGTCGGCGTGGCGGACGCGCTTCCGTCCACGCGGTCTGCCGCCGTGAGCTCCGGTGCGGTCGCCCGCGAATCTGCGATCAGCGCCTGGCTGCCGATCATCTACGGCTGCGACAAGACATGCACCTACTGCATCGTGCCGTTCAGCCGCGGGCCGGAGCGGAGCCGCCCCTTCGACGACGTCGTCGACGAGGCGCGGGCGCTCGCGGCCGCCGGCTATCGCGAGGTGACGCTCCTCGGCCAGAACGTGAACAGCTACGGCCACGATCTCCGGGCAGAGGCGCGGTTCGGCCATGTCGCGACCGAGCGCTGGGCAGGACGAAGGCTCGACCTGCACGCTCGACCCGACCTCGCCGAGCTCATCCGGGTCGTTGACGGCCTGCGCACCGCCGACGGCCGGCCGGCCATCCCGCGCCTGCGCTTCGTCACGTCGCATCCGTGGGATCTCTCCGACCGCCTGATCGCCGCGATGGCCGAGTGCCCCTCGGTCTGCGAGCACTTGCACCTGCCAGTGCAGTCGGGCGACGACGCCGTGCTGAGGCGGATGGGCCGCCAGTACACGATCGAGCACTACCTCGAGCGGCTCGAGCGGATCCGCTCGGCAATCCCCGGCATCGCGATCTCGACCGACGTGATCGTTGGGTTCTGCGGGGAGACCGAGGCGCAGTTCGAGGCCACGCTCGACCTGCTGCGGACGGTCCGGTACGACCAGGTGTTCGCGGCCGCCTTCTCGCCGCGGCCCGGCACACCGGCCGCGCGACTGCCCGACGACGTTCCCGCTGCCGAGAAGCGTCGGCGGCTCAACGAGCTCTTGGCGGTGCAGGAGTCGATCGGTCTGGAGCGCAACCTGGCCTGGCTCGGACGGGACGTCGAGGTCCTTGTGGATGGCGTCGTGCCGCCGCGATCGCACGAGCACGAAGACAGCCACCACGACACCCCGGCGAACCGCGAGCGCCTGAGGGTGGGGGATGGCGAGGTCCACCTGTCCGGCCGCACGAGGCATAACAAGCTCGTGCACCTCGCCGGTGGAAAGCAGCTTCTTGGCGGGCTTGTCATGGTCCGGGTCGACCACGCAGGCCCGTATTCCCTCAGGGGTTCGCTCGCCTGAGCAACCCTCCGCTTATCGTGATCGGCGGCCCGACGGCGACCGGGAAGAGCGGACTGGCGATCCGCCTGGCCGTGGAGCTGCGCGAGTCCGGCCGTCGCGCCGAGATCATCGGCGCCGATTCGCGGCAGGTCTACCGGGGCATGGATGTCGGGACCGCCAAAGTGCCGGTCGGGGAGCGCGAGGGAATCCCGCACCACGGCATCGACCTCGTCGACCCGGACGAGCCGTTCTCGGTCGCCGACTTCGCCCGGCACGCGCGCGCCGAGCTCGCCGATCTCGCGAGAGACGAGAGGAGCGTGGCGATCCTCGTCGGCGGGACCGGGCTCTACCTGCGGGCGGTCACGCGGGACCTGGACACGGACGCCCTGCCCGCCGATCCCGGAATCCGGGCGACCGTCGAGCGCGACCTGGCCGCGTCAGGCCTCCCCACGATGAGCGGCCGCCTGCGGTCGATGGCGCCCCGCCTTGCGGCACGCATCGACCTCCGCAACCCGCGGCGCGTCGCTCGCGCGCTCGAGATCGCGATGCTGGCCGGCGACATCGACCTCCCCGCGCCGGCAACCTATCCCGGCAGGTTGCTGTGGCTGGGCCTGGAGCTCGAACCGGCGACGAACCGGGACTGGATCGCGCGGCGAGCCAGGGCCCAGTTCGAATCCGGCTTGCTCGAGGAAGCGGCGGCCCTTCGCGTCCGTTTCGATCCCAGCCTGCGGAGCTTCTCGGCGTTCGGCTACCGCGAAGCCTTCGCGGTCCTCGATCGCCAGATGGCGCTGGACGAGGCGATCGACGAGGACGCGCGACGGACCTCCGCCTTCGCCCGACGACAGCGCACATGGTTCCGAGGCGAGCCCGACATCACCTGGCTCCACGCATCCACCGACCCCTACCGGTCCGCGCGGGCCCTGGTCGATGCCTTCCTCGATCTTGCGAGTGCCGCCCCCGCCATGTCCTAGAGGCCAGGCACCTCGAGCTCGTCGCGAACTTCGATCACGCCATCCACGTTCGAGGCGACCTCAGTCAGGACGTCCACGTCCTCGATGCCCTCGACGACGCCGCGCAGGACGACGATGCCCGCCACCGATGCGATAACCAGGTCGTCAGCGTAGGTCGACGTCGCCGCATCAGCCCGGAGAGCTTCGCGCACGCGCGCCGACAGCTCGCTCTCGTTCGTGAGCAGCTCGGAGAGATGGTCGTCGTCGTACGGTTCGTCGAGCGAGCTCTCGCCGAAGCCGGCCGCGATCTCCAGCTCACCGGGCTCCTCGCCTGGAATGACAGGAGGATCGACGGGCGGCACGTCTGTCAGGCCCTCCTCCGCCGCGACGTTCGGGTCGTCCGTTTCGTCTCCCCGCGGCTCCCGAACCGCGAGGACCTCGGCGATGTCGTCCTCCGTCCGGCTGATCTCGGCTTCGCCCTCGTCGCGCTCGGTGTCGGTCAGCTCGGGCCCCGTCTCGATCTCGTCGGGCTCGACGACGGCGTCCTGCTGTGGCGGAGGCGGCGTGCCGGTCAGCTGGAGGAGGTCCTCCGGGTCGAGATCCTCGACGCGCCGGGGTTCCTGTGGAGGGCGGCCTCGATCTGCCATCTCGTGGGTCAGGCTGTGGCGCTCGGCGTGCCGCGGGATGCGAACTCCCGCAGGCGGAACGCCAGCCCGATCAACACCACCCCGAAGGCCAGCGCGTATGCGCCGATGAGCCACGCGACCGCCAGCGCTCCGGCGCTCGGAGTGGCGACGACCAGGATGCCGAACAGGATCGAGAGCACGCCGCTCAAGGCGAGCAGCAATTCGTTCTCGACCTCCCGCCGCAGCCGAAGCGCCGCGAGAAACTCGAAGGCGCCCGTGGCGATGGCCCACGACGCGATCAGGTACAGCAGCACGATTGCGGTGATGTCGGGCAGGAAAAGCGTCAGGAGCCCCGCACCGATTCCGGCGATGCCCCCGAGCATGAGCTCCCACGCCGGCCGTGGCTCCCGAGCATCTTCCTCGCCGGCGACCGCCGAGAGCACTGACAGGACGCCATCGGCCAGCGCGTACGCACCGAACAGCAGGACCAGCACCGTCATGGTCAGCTCGGGCCAGACGAACGCGGCGATCCCGAAGAGGATCGCGAGGCCGCCCCGCAAGGCGAACCACCACCAGTTGCGCGCGAGTGAGTAGAGCATCGCCGGAGGACCTCCTCCCGCGAGCATCTGCGAGCGGACACCCGCCTCGCGGAGACCACATCCGGCGGAGGCTTGCATTTCCGTGGCGTTCGGGTGCCGGGCTATCCTTCGCTCGCCATGAGCCACCGGAGTGCCACACGAAACCTGATCGAGCTCGCGCCGCCCGTTGAGAAGGCGTTCCTGGTCGCCGTCGACACAGGCGATGACGCCGGCTGGAGCGCGCCCGAATCCCTGTCGGAGCTTGCTGCGCTCGCAACGACGGCCGGCGCCGATGTCGTCGGCGCGGAATGGCAGAACCGCCGCCACGTCGACCCGAACTGGTATGTCGGGAAGGGCAAGGCCGAGGAGCTGCTCGCGGCCAAGAGCGAGACCGGCTACGGGTTGCTCGTCGCCGATGACGAGCTGTCACCTGCCCAGCAGAAGGCCCTCGAGTCGCTCCTCAACGTCAAGGTCATCGACCGCAGCCGGCTGATCCTGGACATCTTCGCCCAGCACGCGCGCACGCACGAGGGTCGCCTCCAGGTGGAGCTCGCGCAGCTCGAGTACCAGCTGCCGCGGCTCACCCGCCTCTGGACGCACCTGTCGCGGACCGGTGGCGGCATCGGGACCCGCGGTCCGGGCGAGAGCCAGCTCGAGACGGACCGGCGGATCATCCGCGAGCGGATCAAGAAGATGAAGGAGCGGGTCGAGCAGGTCCGCCAGCAACGGACGACGGCCGCGCGGAGTCGGGACCGCCGGCTGTTCGCGACGGTGGGCATCGTCGGCTACACGAACGCGGGCAAATCCACGCTGCTCAACGCGCTGGTCGGATCGGAGGTGGCGCGAGCCGAGGACCGGCTCTTCGCGACGCTGGACCCGACCAGTCGGATGGTCAAGCTGGGCGAGGGCCAGACCGTCATCGTGACGGACACGGTCGGCTTCATTCACAAGCTCCCGCACCAGTTGGTCGACGCGTTCCGCGCGACACTCGAGGAGGTGAACCGCGCCGACGTCCTGCTCGAGGTGGTGGACGCGGCGGACCCGCATCACGTCGAGCACCGCGCGACGGTCCAGGCCGTGCTCGAGGAGCTCGGGGCAGGGGACAAGCCACGCCTGGTCGTGTTCAACAAGGCCGACCTGCTGGAGGGCTCGGCTCGCAACGGTGAGACTCCGGCGCCGATCGTCGGTGGGGCGGTGTTCGTCAGCGCGCTGACCGGCTACGGCCTCGAGTCGCTGCGCGCTGAGCTGTCGGCGCTGCTCGCGTCGCTCTGGGTGGAGGTGGACGCCCGGGTACCCTATGCGGCCGGCGAGCTCCTGGCGCGGGTGCGCGAACGGGGCACGGTGGAGCTCGACTACGGCGAGCGCGACGTCCGGGTTCGGGGACGCATGGCGCCCTCGCTGGCCCGTGAGATCGAGGGTGCCGCGGCGCGCTGGAAGGACAGCCTGAGGGACGGCCACGAACCGGCGGCGAGCCCGTCGCGTGCCGGCTCACGCGTCGCGCCGCCGGAAAGGTGAGCGAAGCCGACCAGTACGTCAGGCGCGCCGGCCGGGCCTCACTGTCGGACGGTCGGCTGCTGCTCTGGTCCGTGGCTGAGGGACGTCGAGGACGTCGCTGGCGGGCGAGGCTTACCGGAACAAACGGCGGGCTCGAGAGCGACCTGCTCCTGGAGCTGGCTCCGGACGGTGCGCCGGCTCGCCTGGAGGTGACGACCGCGGCCGGGATGCTGACGCTGCACCCGGAGACCGACCAGGGCTCCGCGCATGGGAACGTCGTAGTCGATGCGGGGGTCCGACCCATCGCGCTTCCCTGGAGCCCCGGCGCGGCGATGCAGGTTGCCGGCCATCCGATCACGGCGGCGGCAATTGCCCATCGACTCGCGGCGTCGCTGGCCGTTGGAGCGGCGGCCGAGGTCCCGATCCTCACGATCGATGACGAGCTCGCCGTCAGGAGCGGGATCGGTCGAGTCCGGCGGGAAGATCGCGACCAATGGACGATCGACGTCGGCGGGCAGGCCATGAGCCTGGCCACGAGAAAGGACGGCGTTCCGCGGTTCGGGCCAGACGCCGACGAGTGGCCGCTCGAAGAGTGACAAGGTTCGAGTCGTGCGCCTTCCATTCGTTTTTGTGGACAGGTCGTGGACAGGGGACTCGAAAACGGCCTTCGAACTTCGAAAGTCGTGGATAAGTCCTCTAGGCGCGGGGGCCGCCAGCCCGTAAGGTGAGTCTTGCCCGAAGGGGCCGTGGACCGAGCAGTCTGGACGTCGGTGCTTGCATTGACGGACAGGGTGAGCGGAACCAGGTTTCTTCGGGCGTTTCGTTGTGTCCGGGCGCGGCCGATTCTCCGCGGATCGGCGGGCAGGCGATCCACCCAGGCATCTGTGGACAGCCCGTGGAGGACGTGCTCGACGCGACCCGAATTTCCCTGAAACTCGTGGATAACCCCTCTTGGCAGCGGGTATCTCGGCGGGTAACGTTCGTCCTGCCTGAAGGGGCCACGGACCGGACGATCTGGACGTCGGTGCTTGCATCGACGGACAGGATGGACGGACCGGCGGTTCCTTCGGGCGTTTCCTTTTGTGGCGACCGATCGGCGAGCGCGGTCCGTCAGGCGGCCTCGAGATCGGTAGGATGGCCGCCACGTGACTCCCATCACCTCGCTCGAGCGCCGTCTCGCGGGGGCCGCAATATCCGCCAGCGTCGCCGTCTTCCTCGGCCTGCTCGTCTGGCTCCCGGCGTTCTACCAGTCC
>DASXSA010000123.1:0-3313 GCA_036506235.1 Candidatus Limnocylindrales bacterium
GACGCCGGCCGCGACCATCTGGTCGTAGATGAGGTCGGGCGTCATGCGCGCCAGCGTCAGGTCGCGTTTCCGCTGGCGGATGATCTCGTGGCCGGCGGCGAAACAGATCAGGTGCGTGAAGCCCTCGATCGCCACGGTGTCGCCATCGCGGACGAGCTCGGCGACCGCGTCGTGCATTGAGGCGACTTTCGAGCCGCTCACCTCAGGCGCCGGCCCGCCGCGGCAACCGGACGGCCCGACAACGCAACGCTGGGCGCCGAGGAATCCCCTTCCCTCACCCGGCGGCTTCCGGCTCGTCGAGCGCGCCGGCGGCCTCGGCTTCGTGCTCCACGCGCTCCGGCTCCGCGGCGACCTCGGCGACCGCCTCCTCGAACAGCCGCAGGGCCGTTGCCATCTCCGACTCCGACACGACCAGCGGGGGCGACATTCGGACGGTCGATACGCCGGCCTCGAGGACGAGCAGACCACGCTGGAAGCAGGCCCATTGAACGGCCTCCGCGAGCTCCGGGGTCGCGAGGTCGATCCCGATCATGAGCCCCTTGCCACGCACCTCCCGGACGAGCCCGCCGAACCGTTCGACCAGCGGCCGCAGCGCCGCCAACGCCTGGCGGCCCCGAAGCTCCGCGTTTGCGACCAGACCGCCCTCGAGCAACTCGATCGTGGCGAGGGCCGCAGCACAGGCGACGGGGTTGCCACCGTAGGTCGAGCCGTGGGCGCCCCTCCCCCAGGACTCCATCAGGGGAGCCCTGGCCACCATGGCCGCGAGCGGCATGCCGCTCGCGATGCCCTTCGCGGTGAGCAGGATGTCCGGCTTCACGTCCCAGTGGTCGAGTGCCCACATCCGGCCCGTCCGGCCCGCACCCGACTGGATCTCGTCTGCGATGAAGAGGATGCCGTGCCGCGCGGCGATCTCCCGCAGCCCCAGCAGGAAGCCGTCCTCGGGGATGACATACCCGCCCTCGCCCTGGATCGGCTCGACGACGATTGCGGCCACTTCTTCGGCCGGCACGAGGCGCGCGAACAGGACCTCGTCGAACCAGCGCAGGTCCTCGACCCGGCCGTATGGCGCGTGGTAGACGCCCGGGAGCATCGGCCCGAAGCCCGCGTGGTATTTGGCCTTCGAGGCGGTCAGCGAGACCGAGCCGTACGTTCGGCCGTGGAAGCCGCCAAGGAACGCGACCAGGTACTGGCGATCCGTCGCATGGCGGGCAAGCTTGATCGCCGCCTCGACGACCTCCGTCCCACTGTTACCCAGGTACGTTCGCGCCGGTCCCTCGATCGGGGCGATGCGCGCGATCTCCTCGCAAACCTCCGCGTAGATCGGCAGGTAGAAGTCAGAGGCGGAGAAGTGGATGAGCTCGGCCGCCTGCTCCTTGATCGCACCGACCACGGCGGGGTGTGCGTGCCCTGTCGAATTGACGGCGATCCCCGCGGCGAAATCCAGGAAGAGGTTGCCGTCGATGTCCTCGATCGCGACGCCCTCCCCGCGGACCGGCACGATCGGGTAGGCACGCGGCAGGCTGGGCGACGTCCAACGATGGTCATACTCGACGTGCGCCCGCGCCCTGGGCCCCGGGACTTCGGTGACGAGATCCGGCAGGGGTCGCGTCGCTACGAGCCGGGAGGGGGCGGTCGTCAAGGGAGCACCTCGGCGGTCTCGATCAATCGACGATCGTCTGGCTCTGCTCGCGCATGAACTGCTGGACGTAGTAGAAGCCACCGCCGGCCTTGCCGGTTGCAGTCGAGCCCTTCCAGCCACCGAACGGCTGGATCCCGGGCCATGCTCCTGTCGTCGCGCCCGCTCGCCGGTTGACGTACACGACGCCCGCTTCGATCTCGTCGAGGAATCGGTCGATCTCGCCGCGATCCTCGGAGTAGAAGCCGGCCGTCAGCCCGAGCACGCTGTCGTTCGACAGGCGCAGCGCCTCGTCGATCGAGTCGACCGGCGCGACCACGGTGAACGGGATGAACAGCTCCTCGCGGAAGAGGCGATGATCGGTCGGCAGGTCGACGGCCACTGTCGGCGCGACGAACAGCCCGTTTTCGAGGCCGTTCTCCGTCACGCGCTCACCGCCGATCACGAGGCGGCCATCCTGGCGGGCCTCCGAAACGGCCTGCTCGTAGCGATCGAGGGCGCGCTGGTTGATCACGGGACCGAGCCAGTTCTCGCGCTCGACCGGATCGCCGATCGTGATGCCCTCGGTCTTCCTGATGAGGAGGTCGAGCAGCGGCTCGTAGACGGGGCGCTCGACGTAGACCCGCGAGTTGGCCGAACACTTCTGGCCCGAGAAGCCAAACGCGGAGCGCATGATCCCCTCGGCCGCCTCGTCGAGGTCGGCCTTGCGGGACACGATGGCCGGGTTCTTGCCGCCCATCTCGACGATGACTGGCTTGGGATGGACCCGGGCGAAGTTCTTGTAGAGGTGGAACCCGACCTCGAACGATCCGGTGAAGATGATCCCGTCGACGCCGTCGTTCTCCTGGAGCTCGGCGCCAACCGACTCCCCGGGGCCCATGACCATGTTGAAGACGCCGTCCGGGATTCCCGCGGCGCGCATCGCCTGGGTGAGGCATACACCCGAAAGCGGCGCGTCGGAGGACGGCTTGTAGACGACCGTGTTGCCCGCGACGAGGGCGCCGCCGGCCGGTCCTCCGGACAGGGCGAAGGGGAAGTTGAACGGGCTGATGACGGCCCACACGCCGTACGGCTTGAGCACCGAGCGGGTGTGCACGCTCTCGTCCCCGAGGTTGCCCATTGGATGGTCGAAGCCGTCGTTGCGCTCCATCATGTCGCACGACCAGCGGATGAGGTCCGCGGTCTCCTCGACGTCGCCCAGGGCCTCCAGCCGGTTCTTGCCGACCTCCATCGCGAGCAGCGCTGAGAACTCCATCTGCCGCTCGCTGATCACGTCGGCGACGCGCCTGAGGATCGCCACCCGCTCCTGCCACGGGCGGCCGGCCCACGCCGGGAAGGCCGCGCGGGCGGCGGCGATCGCATCGCGCACGTCCTGGCGCGTCCCGCGGGCGAAGGTGCCCATGACCGAGCCGTCGATCGGCGTCCGCTTCTCGAACGTCCCGTCGCCATCGCGCTCCGTGCCGCCGATCACGTTGCGGTGATGGCCACCGAGCAGCGCCCTCGCCTTCTCGACGCCGGCGTCAAACTGCGCGTGCAACTCCTCGTTGTCGTTGCGGAGCGTGGCGTAGGTGATCTTGAGACGGGGCCTCTGCTCGAGCCCGGGCTTCGTTTCGGTCGCCATGTTCGGTGCTCCTGGCTGGGCGGCGGGTTCCAGGCCCGCGAGGGGTTCGGTGCCCG
>DASXSA010000124.1:0-10812 GCA_036506235.1 Candidatus Limnocylindrales bacterium
GGGACCGCCGCGTCCACCATGTCGCCGGGCTTGCGGTCGGTCCGCGCCCGGTCGCCATCGCCGACACGGACCTGACCGGCCATCACGAGTGCCTGCGCGCGGCTGCGGGTGGCGACGAGGCCGCGATCCACGAGCAGTTGATCCAGTCGCTGGCGTGACGGTCGCTCCCGACTCACCCGCCTATCGTGGCACAGCGGGCTTCACCGTCGCTCACTGGGATCGGCCGCTCAGGTCGGGATGGAGCTCCTGGCGGGCTGCGCTCCGATGCCGAGAAGCGTCTCGCGGATCCGCTCGGTAATCCCCTCGGCGTCGAGCCGGAGGTTGCGACGGAGATCGGCGACCGATCCGTGGTGCACGAACGCGCCGGCAGGGATGCCGATGATCTCCAGCGGGATGTCGCGCAGGCCCGCGTCGCTCAGCCGTGCGGATTCCAGCGCCTCGAGGACCGCGGATCCGAAGCCGCCGGTCGCGACACTCTCCTCGAGGGTGACGATCAGACGCTTGCCGCGCGCCTGCGCGAGGATCAGCTCGGCGTCCAACGGCTTGGCGAAGCGAGCGTTGATCACGCCCACCGACCAGCCGTCGGCCGCCAGCGTGTCGGCCGCCTGGATGCCCCTCGCGACGATCGGGCCGAAGCCGACGATCAGCACGTCCTCGCCCGCGCGCAGCAGCTCGCCCTTGCCAACCGGCACGACCTCCGGCGGGATCGGCGGGAGGTCGAAGCCCGGATCGCGCGGGTAGTGGAGTGCGAACGGGTGGTCCTGGGCAAGCCCGGTGCGCAGCAGTGAGCGAAGCTCCTGCTCGTCCTTCGGGCTCGCCACGATCAGGTTCGGGAGCTGACGCTGGGCCGGGATCGTGAACATTCCCTGGTGGCTCGTACCGTCCTCGCCGACCAGTCCCGCCCGATCCACCGCGAGCAGGACCGGCTGATCGTTCTGGCAGACGTCGTGGACCGTCTGGTCGAAGGCACGCTGGAGGAACGTCGAATAGATCGCGACGACCGGCCGGCGGCCACCGAGCGCCAGGCCCGTGGCGAGCGTGACGGCATGCTGCTCGGCGATCCCGACGTCGATGAAGCGCTCGGGGAACGCGGTCTGGAACTTGTTCAGCCCGGTTCCGGTGGGCATCCCCGCCGTGATGGCGACGATCCGGTCGTCGGTTCGGGCCAGGTCGACCAGCTCGGCGACGAACAGCGCCGTGTAGTTGGGCGCTTTCGGCGCTGGTGCGGGAATGATCGGCGGGGCTGCGTCATCGGCCATCGACTCGGTCGGCATCGGGTGTCCGAGGTTCGAGCCATCCGCGGGGGCGGGCGTTGAAGTCGCCGAGGCCATGGCGTCCCGCCCGTTGCCGCCATCGGCCCCGTTGACGGGAAGCTTCATTGGCGGCAGCGCTGCGCCATGGAACGACACCCGGTCGCGTTCGGCCGGTCGGTAACCCTTGCCCTTCTGCGTGCGGACGTGCACCAGGACGGGTCCGGTCAGTTGCAGGGCGCCGCGGAAGGTCTCGTCCAGGGCGCGCAGGTTGTGGCCGGGCACGACCCCGATGTAAACGATGCCGAGGTCCTCGAACAGGCGGCCCGGCTGGGCAAAGTTGACGACCGCCGACCGCAGCCGGCGCGAGAGCTCGAGGGCCGTCTCACCGATCACCGGCAGGCGGCGGATGAGGTCGTCGTAGGCCGTGCGGCTCGTTCGCCAGGCCGCCGACAGCTTGATCGTCGAGAGATAGCGCGAGAGCGCGCCCACCGTCGGGCTGATCGACATCTCGTTGTCGTTGAGCACGATCAGCATGGGCGTCTGCCGCTGGCCGATGTCGTTGAGCGCCTCGAGCGAGATTCCGCTGATGAGTGCCGCATCCCCGACGACGACTGCGATTCGCTCGCTTCCACCCGTGAGGTCGCGGGCAGTCGCCAGGCCCTGGGCGATTGACAGTCCCGTGCCCGCGTGCCCGCCATCGAACACGTCGTGAATCGACTCCGTCCGCCTGGGAAAACCGCCGATGCCCTCGACCTGGCGGAGGGTGTGGAAGCGCGAGTACCGGCCGGTCAGCAGCTTGTGCGGATAGGCCTGGTGGCCGGTGTCCCAGACGATCCTGTCGCGCGGCGATTCGAGGATCCGGTGCAGCGCGATCGTCAACTCCACGACCCCGAGCGACGAACCAAGGTGCCCGCCCGTCGTGGCAACCGTCCCGATGATCGTCTCGCGGATCTCGCCTGCGAGCTGGACGAGTTGGCCGTTCGACAGGCCGCGCAGGTCGGCTGGCCCCTTGAGGGTCGGCAGGATTGCCAAGGCTTGCAGCTCCGGTTAGTGGGTCGATCGGCAGTCTACCGCCGGGTCGTGGGCGAGGCTCCCGGGCGCGCTTCGGCGCCTGCCCGGCCGGATGACCTCAAGGACGCGCGAGCTAGCCCTCAGGTGGCTCGATCGCCTCGTCAGGGGCCACGTCGAGCGCCTCGAGCGCCCCGCCGGCGCGCTCCACCAGGCGCTTCACGCGCAGCTCCGCGTCGGCGAGCAGGCGGGAGCAGCGCTCGTGCAGCGCGACGCCGCGTTCATAGAGAACGATCGACGCCTCGAGCTGCTGCCCGCCGGCCTCGAGCTCCGCGACGACGCGCTGGAGCTCGGCAAATGCATCGTCGAAGGAGAGCTGGTCGAGCGCGACGTCGCCCCTGGCGTCCGAGCGGGTGGCCTCGTCAGTCGCCATCTGGTCCTGCGTCATCCATCTCTCTGCGCTGCAGCCAGCGGTCGATTCGTGGCGCGGCGAGCATACCAACGGCTACCCCAACCGCTCCAGCCAGGAGCCCGATCGCGACGATGAGCAGGATCTCCACAACGGTTGCCTCAGGGCCGCGTTCGGTGCGGTGCGTCCGCCGGGTCCGCGCCGTCGCCCTGGGCCACGGCTCCGAGCTCGCCGCGGGCGACCCGGATGCGCAGGCGCTCGCCGCCGGGCGTGTCGACCGGATCGCGAACGATCCGTGCGTCGCGGCTGCGTCGAACGATCGCATAGCCGCGGTCGAGCGTCGCCTGGGGGCCGAGCACCGCCAGGGCAGCGCCATGCGCCGCGACCGCCGAGTGAGCAGACGCGATCCTCGCGGGTGCGATCGGGTCGAGGCGAGCCCGCAGCCGCTCCTCGCCGCGCCGCCGGTCCACGAGCAAGGCGACGACACTCCGTGTGGCACGATCGAGCAGGACACCCGCCCGCTCCCGGGCCTGCGCGAGCTGCGCGCTCGGCCGCAGGCGATCGAGCGCCCGTCGTTCGACGCGAAGCGCAAGCTCTGCCGCGCCGAGGTGCCGCGAGACGCGCGTCTCGAGGGCTGACGAGGCGCCGGCCAGTGCGGTCGCAAACGCGTGCCGGTCCGGGACCACGAGCTCGGCGGCGGCCGACGGCGTCGCGGCGCGCACGTCCGCGGCGAAGTCGGCCAGCGTGACGTCCGTTTCGTGCCCGACGCCGGAGACCACCGGGAGCCGGTGCGCCACGACCGCACGAACGACCCGCTCGTCGTTGAATGCCCACAGGTCCTCGAGGGATCCACCGCCGCGCGCAAGGATCGTGACTGCAGGAGCGTCCTCCGGATGGCCGGATGCCTGGAGGCGATCGACCCAGCGCTCGACCCGGCCAAGTGCCCGTGCGACGCTTTGCGCGGCTCCATCGCCCTGGACCAGGCACGGCGAGAGGACGACCTGCGTCAGCGGCCATCGCCGGCCAAGCACCGTGCTGATGTCGTGCCAGACCGCCCCGGTCGGGCTGGTGACCACGGCTACGGTCGCCGGTCGCTCCGGCAGGGGGCGCTTCCGCGCGCGATCGAACAACCCTTCCGCGGCTAGCCTGGCCTTGAGCGCCTCGAACCTCAGCGCCAGGTCGCCGAAGCCGGCCGGCTGCAGGTCGGTGACATACAGCTGGTACACGCCCTGGGAATCGAAGACGTCGACGCGGCCGTGAGCGACAACCCGCAGCCCGGACTGCGGCTCGAAGGCCGATGCCAGCCGGTCGTCGCGGAACCAGACACAGCTCAGCTGGCTGCGGTCGTCCTTGAGCGTGAAGTAGCCGTGCCCGGCCGAGGAGATCGTCACCCGGCCGACCTCGCCTTCGACCCACACATCCCTGAGTCGATCGTCTCCGCGGACCGCCTCGCGCACGGCGCGGGTGACGTCGCTGACGGCGAGGATCGTGAGCCCGAACGTCCCCGGTGGCGCGGGGACGCGTGACGGAGCCACGTACGACGGCGCGGCGGTCTCGACCGAGTCCCAGGCCGGAAGCGCCCAGTCGGGTGGCTCGCGGTTACTCGTCATCCGGGCCGACTTCCTTTCCCGACCCTGCGCGGCCGGGTTTCCTGCCATGCGCCAAACGACATGTCAGACGCGAGTCTGGTACTCGCCCGTTCGCGTGTCGACCCGGATCGTGTCGCCTTCGTTCACGAAGATCGGCACCTGGACAACGAGGCCCGTCTCCGTATGCGCCGGCTTGCGCGCGCCGGTCTGGGTGTCGCCGGCGAAGCCGGGTTCGGTCTCGACCACCTGCAGGTCGACCGTGACCGGCAGCTCGACGCCGATCGTCTCGCCCTGGTAGCTCGTCCGGTCGAGCGTCATCCCCTCCTTCAGGTAGGCGACCGCATCGGCGAGTTGGTCGGCTCGCAGGTGGAACTGCTCGTACGTCTCGGTCTCCATGAAATGGTAGTCATCGCCGTCGCGGAAGAGGTACTGGACCGGCCGGCGCTCGAGCTGGGCGCGCGGCCATTTCGTTCCTGCCTGGAACGAGCGCTCCACGGTTTGCCCGCGCTTGACGTTGCGCAGCGTGATGCGCACCTGGGCCGAACCGCGGCCCATCTTGATGTGGTGGTAGTCGAGGATCTGCCACAGCTCGCCGTCGAGCTCGATGGCCGCTCCCTTTCGAAGGTCTCCGGTGCTGATCATGGCGCGATCGTAGCGGATCGTCGTCGCCGCCCGATCAGGCCGGCAGGATCACCGCCTCAGTGGGGAAGCGAGTGAGGCGCTCCACCCGGCCCGCCTGCCGGTCGAATGCGATCAGGTCCTCGATGCGCACGCCCATTTCGCCGTCGAGATAGACCCCCGGCTCGACCGAGAACACCGTCGGGCTCGGCAACAGCGCGTCGACCGGAGCGGTCCGGCTGAGGCTCGGCAGCTCGTGCGTCGCCAGCCCGATCCCGTGTCCGAGCCCATGCCCGAACCGTTCGCCTCGGCCGGCGGCCTCGATGACCTCGCGGGCGAGCGCATCCGCCGCACGACCAAGCATCGGAGTCCCCTCGGCCACGGCGCGTTCGAGCCCGCTGATCGCCGCGGCCTGGGCACGGGCGACCAGCTCGTGGATCTCGGCGTCGTGCGGGGAGGGCTCGCCGACGAACAGCGTGCGCGTCATGTCGCTCCGGTAGCCGGCGACCTGGGCGCCAAAGTCGAACAGCAGCACCTGCCCTTCCACGACGGGGCGTTCGCCCGGGGCGCCGTGCGGCAGGGCTGCATCAGGCCCGGCAAGGACCGCGGGATCGAATGCCAGCGCCTCGGCGCCTCCCGTGCGGATCAGCCACTCGAGCTCGAGTGCAAGATCGCGCTCGGTGCGCCCGACGCGGATCGATGGCAGGAGGGTCGCAAGTGCCCGATCCCCGACCCCGCAGGCGGCCGCGACCCGCTCGAGCTCAGCTGGTTCCTTGACGGCCCGGATCTCCTCGACCCAGCCCTCGACCGGCACGAGCTCCACCGACGGCTCTGCCTCGGCCAGCCGGGTCCACAGGCTGTGGCTGACGAAACCGGCCTCGACGCCAACGCGCCGCGCGCCGAGGGACCCGACGAGTTCCGGCCAGCGCTCCGGGAAGTTGCCGTAGACGTTCTCGGGCCGGGCCTCGGGGGCCTGCGCCTGGGCCTGGATGGCGTATCGGCTGTCGGCCAGGATCACCAGCTGTTCGCCACTCAGCAGGAACTGGCCGGAGTGGCCGGCCACCTTTTCCTCGCCGTCGCGCAGCTCGAAGCCGGTCAGGTAGCGGCTGTTCTCGCCCCGGACTCCAAAGTACGCGTCGAGTCCTTCGCGCGCGAGGCGCTCGCGAATGCGCGCAAGCCTGGTCGGCCGAGCGGCACGATCGGCGTCCGCCCAGCGCTCGAGGTCGGCCGCGGACGGGGGTCGCCCGAAGTCGGCCGCCTCGGGCCAGGCGCTGCCCCGGGCCGTGGTCACCGGTAGCCGTACTTCGTGAGGTTGGCGAGGTGCTCCTGATACGTCCGCGCGAAGGCATGCGTGTGGCTGCCGTCGTTCTTGGCCACGAAGAAGAGATAGCCAGCCTTCGTGTCCGGCTTCAGGGCGGCGTCGATCGAGGCGGCCGTCGGCGTGCAGATCGGGCTCGGCATCAGGCCGCCCTGCGTGTAGGTCTGATAGCCGGCGAGGTCCGCCGGGAATTCGACCTGGTCGAACTTCGCCCCCCACGGCGCCCAGAACGCGTACGAAGTCCACTGGCTGAGTGGCATCGCCTTGAGCTGGAGGGTGTCGTGCGCGTACAGGAGGCTCGGGTCGGCGTTCAGCACCATCTTCCGGTTGAGCCGGTTCTGGTAGACGCCGGCGATGAGTGGCCGCTCCTCATTGACGACGGCCTCCTTCTCCACGAGCGACGCGAGCGTCACGACCTGGTAGAACGACAGTCCGCGCGACCTGGCCACGTTCATCCGATCGGGCCCGACCTGCTCGTAGAACGTGTCGAGCATCTGGCGGATCATGTCGTCGGGCTTGATGTCGGGCTGGACTGTGTAGGTCGCTGCTCCCAGGAAGCCCTCGAGCGTGGCGCCCTTGGGGAGCTTCAGCCACGGGTAATCGGACAGCAACGCTGCTGGCGGGTGGGTTGCCTCCTGGTAGAAGCCCTCGAAGTCCATCTGCAGTGGCAGCGTCTCGAGCTTGGCGGTGATCTGCTCGAGCCGGAGGCCCTCCCGCAGCTGGACGACGAGGGTCGTCACCTTTGCCGTGAGCAGACCCTGGACGATCTCCGGTGGTGTCATGTTCTTGCGCAGCACATACGTTCCAGCCTGGAGCTTGGAGCCGAGGTTCTGCTGCGTCACGAGGAACACGAAGGCGCGCGGGTCCTTCAGGAAGCCCTGCGTCTGGAGCTTGTCGGCGATCGTGGCGGCGGTGTCGCCCTCGGCGACGACGAATTGCTGCGGGGTCGGGGCATCGCTGGGCGCCGTCGTCAGCTTGTCGCCCAGGTCGGCGCGCACCATGTCCGCGACGAACGGGATGCCGAGCGCGGTCGGGTTGTTCGCGGCCCAGTCGATGATGGCGCCCGACGCGAGCGGCCGGAGGACGGTCAGCAGCACGGCCAGGACGAGACCGGCCAGGACGAGCATGAAGACGAGGAAGCGCAGGAATCCGAAGCGGCCCGCACCGGACCGGCCGTTGCCGAGCGCGACCCCGCGACCGTTGTAGGCCCGGGAACTCGCCTGCCTGGCGGGCACCGGCTCCCGCGGGCCTTCTGCGAAGTCATCCGGCGTGTAGGGGTGGGCCTGGTCGTGTACCTCGCGCGGCCGGCCACCGCCCCGGATCGTCAAACCTCGATGTCCGTCACTGTGCCTTCGGACTCCTTGCTCGCGGGTGAACGGTCCGGATGTCGAGTCCGGCGACGATCGTCCAGCTCGTCCTGGAGGATGATCGAGGCCGCGATCCGATCGATCCGTTCGCGATGCGCGCGTCGCTGCGCTGCGCTCGGCGGTCCTCCCGACCGCCCGCGCTTCATCGGCGGCAAACGTCCCTCGGCGATGTGACTCGTGAGTCGCTCGTCATGGTAGGTCAGCGGGAGCCCGACGTGTCGGGCGACGGCTTCGGCCCACGAACGGGTGGCCTTCGCCTGCGGTCCTTCGACGCCTGACGCCTCCAACGGCAGCCCGACGACGAGCTCGCCGACGTCGCGGGCGTGAAGGATTTCCGTGAGGAGCCGTGCGTCCTCGGCAGGATTGGCCCGGCGTTGGAGGGTCGTCAGCGGGAAGGCGTGCGGCGGGTCGCCCTCGGCGACCGCGACCCCGATTCGGCGGTCCCCGAGATCGATACCCAGGATTGCCGTCACGGCGACGGGCTCGGGGCCCGTGAGCCGACAGGCGAACGGGAGCCGGCAGCCGAATGTGAGGCGGCAGGCGACCGTGAGGCGGGCGCGGCCGTACTCCGGCCCGGCGCGGGCTGCTCGGTGGCGACGTCGTTGGCGACACGCAGGTCGAGCCGGAAGTCGAAGCTCGGGATCACCGAGACGTACGACGGCCAGACGTCGATCGCGACGTCGCCGTAGGGCTCCAGGATGGTTCGCGCCTCGTCGAGCCGCCGGCCCTTGACCTCGTCGCGCAGCTTGTTGACGTCCAGCCGTTTGACCTGCCGGGCGGTCGCGGTGACGGGAAATGACACGGTCGAGCCCTGAACGCTGCCGGCGCCGACCTTCACGCTGACCGAGCCCGCCACGAGATCGTGCTCGCCGTCGACGCTGCTCCTGATTCGCTGCTCGGCGAGCTGCTGGACCTGCGTTTGATCGACCCCTGTGACGGTGCCCGTGGCTGTCATTCCCAGGGTGAACTTCTCGATTTCCTTGCCAACGAGGGTCGCCGGATCGCTGCTGGGCGCCGGTTCAGTCATCGCCTTCGTGTCGGGGAACGCGGTCGTGCCGGCCGGCAGCCGCTGTGGGTCGTCGACGGCAGCGTCGAGCTGGGTGGTCAGCGACTTCTTCAGAGTCGCCACGGCGCCGTCGACGTCCTTCTGCCCGACCACCTTCTTCTCCGTATGCGTGCCCCCGGTGGTCGGCTGCTCGTTGTTGACGGGATCCTCGCTGTTGACGAGCTGGGCCTGAACCGACGTCGACACGTGGGTAATCGTCCCCGCATCCACGTTGCCGGTCGTGCCCTTGGCAACGGCCTGGATCGGTGCATCGGCGACTCCGGGTGTTGGCGGGATGAAAACAGCCCTGGGAACCGTCACAGCCTGGGTGGTCACGAAGACCACGCCGCTGCTCGTCGATACCTGGGTGCCCGCGGGGATGGTCACCTTGGACGCCGTGTTCCGGCTGGTAAACCGGACTCGGCCGGTCGCCTTCGTCTCCCGGACTTTTTTGTCGGTCGCGCTGAACTCGCCCGTGGCCGTGAGCGGGATCGACGCCTGCTGGGCGGGCACGACAGCGGCCGCTGGATCGGTTTGCTGCGCGGCCGGGTCCGCGCGAACGGTGAGATCGAGCGGCCCGAGCGGCTCCGTGCGCGGCGTGATGACGATCGACGCGCTCGGCAGCAACAGGTAGGCGCCGACGGCGACGACGATCCCCGTCAGGGCCAGGATGGCCACCAGCGCGATGAGACCACCGCTCACACGGCGTCGTCCGGGTTCGAGGACGGGTCGTGAACGGACATCGGGTCCGGTGGGGAAGGCACGCGGTCGCTCCCGTGCCGGCGTCTGGGGTCCGGCGGGAACGGGTGTCAGGATGGCCGTCTGGCCAACATTGTCGGGCTGCGCGATGGCGCTCGCGAAGCCGTCCGGATCGCCGTCCAGGTCGCCCTCCAGCTCGGCTGCGGCCGCGGAAGCTGGCTTCCCGTGCGCCTCCTCGAATTCGGCGACGGTGGCGAATGCCGGCAGTCCCGCGGACGCGGCCAGGGACCTCGCGGAGCCCTCGGGCGCCACGATCGAAAGGGCTCGATTCCGTGCCTGCGCCTCGCGCGCGAGCAGCCGGAAGTTGATCCGCGAAGTGGCGACCCGCGAGCCAGCCGGCAGGACGAGCGCGACGCGGGCCTCCTCGGCGGCGCGGATTCGCGCCGCGGCCGAGGTGATCTCGTCGTCGATGTCGAGGTAGATGACGCCCGCCATCAGCGCCCACTCTCGGGCATCAGCGCCCCGGCCTCGGGCATCGGCGCGCACCCTCGATCGCCAGGGTGTGAATCCATGGGACCAGAGCTTAGCGTCGAGCCCTCCGCCGCGGGGCGGTAGGCGGGCGATTCACGCCGCGATGCTGCTGGCAGCATCAAAACGGGGCCAGGTCGCGGACAAGGCCGTCGATCGGCCAGCGATCACGTGCTAGACCTTCATGGCGCGCAGGACGCGCCGGAGCGCCATGTCGAGCGGATCTTCCTGGGCCTGAAGCTCGATTGCCTGGTACGCGAGCCCGAGGGGCGTGACGTCCTGCTGGTCGACGAGGAGCTTCGTCGCGTCCTCGATCGAATCGATCTGGTCGGGCGACATCACGGTCACCTCGGGCGGCCGGCTGAACGGGAGGCGCTTCCAGAAGCGGTCCGCGGCCAGTGCGTCGCGGATGGCCGGCAATCGCGATCCGCCACCGCACAGGTAGATCCGGCCCGGCAGCTGCTCGCCGCCCGCGAGCTCCTCCGTGACCAGCTCGACGCCTGCGGCCCAGACCGAGACGTCGTCGGAGACGATCTTCGCGACCTCTTCCGCGCGCTCGACCGGCAGGCCACGCGCGTGATCGATCTTGATGGCCTCGGCCCGTGGAAAGGGCAGGTCGAGCCGGTCAGCCAGCGACTTCGTGAAGGCGCGACCGCCGAGGGCGAACATTCGCGTCCCTTCGATGCCGCCCTGCCGGACCAACGCCACGTCGGTCGTGCCGCCGCCGACGTCGATGAACACGGCCCCCGCCTGCCTGACCAGGTCCGAGCCGAGCACCCGCGACACCGCGTAGGGCTCGGCCACGACCTCCAGCAGCTCGAGGTCCAGCTGTGACGCCACGCTCTGCAGCGCCCCAAGGTGCACGAGCGGCGCGAAGGCGTTGAAGATGCTGATCTGCACGTGCCGGCCCTGGAAGCCGACCGGGTTGGTCAGGGCGTAGCCGTCGATCGAGGCGGCGGTGATGGCGGCGTGCACGAG